>NZ_JBBKBS010000002.1:0-175874 GCF_037890285.1 Phocaeicola sp. HCN-40430 | reverse complement strand
TAAAAAAACAGAGACCATCTCAAGCTTATTTTGAGATGGTCTCGTCCTTTTATGATAAGTTGTATTGTAATCGCTTATTTAGCTACTTTTTCCAACCATTTTACCATAGAGAGCATTACTATCATGGAAGCACCGGTAGCGCCTACGAATACCAACCAGCATGCCCAGATAGGAACTGTGGTGTACAAGATACCTCCGACAAACAGCAGTGAGTTTCCTACAGCTGTAGCTGCAAGCCAGCATCCTTGCATCAATCCTTGCAAATGAGGAGGAGCCACTTTCGAAACGAATGACAATCCTAATGGAGAAATAAACAGCTCGGCTACTGTCAGGATGAAATACAAGCCAATCATAATCCATGGTGTAACACGGATGGCATCAACCTGTTCTGCAGTCATGGTACTCAAAGCATCTTTTGTTGGAAGTGTGAATGAGAATACCATAAGGAAGATGTAAGCCAAAGCTGCAATACCCATACCGATGGCAATCTTCATCGGAGTAGAAGGTTCTTTACCCTTTTCTTTCATTGAACTGAAAATCCACATGATAAGCGGAGTCAGTGTTACTACGAAGAATGGGTTTACAGACTGGAAGATTTCTGCTCCTTTGATTTGAGTAAATCCTAAATCGATATTGATTACACTGAGGTCTACATAGTCGCGGGCAAAGTAAGTCAGTGAGTAACCGTTCTGGTGGAACGACAACCAGAAGAAGATAACGATGCCAAATACAGCAAACAAAGCATAGATACGCTGTTTGATTTCTTTAGCGTTCATCTGGATTTCTTCTTTATTTACTGTTGCTTTTGCAGCTTTGCTTTCTGTTGCTTTCTTTCCTGGATCTGGGAATGTATTCTTGTTAGACAGATAGATTACCAGTGAAATAATCATTGCTACGATAGCAGCCATAAATGCATAGTGGAAACCACGGTTGAATACGTCAAGGTAATTGTTTACGAAAGCTCCCATGTCAGTAACAGCTTCACCGCTCAGAGAAACCTTGTTTGCCAATACTGTCAGGTTTTCCATAGCCTGTGGAGCCATCTGTGCACCACCCTGCATGGCTTCACGATATTGGTGACAGAGTTCCGGCAAAGTTGCATCATAATCGAAGTTGTTTGCTTTCAGCCACCAGTTACGGACACCAATTGCAATAAATGGAGCGAATACAGCACCTACATTGATAAACATGTAGAATATCTGGAATCCGGCATCGCGTAAATGTGAATATTTAGGGTCATCGTACATTTGTCCTACCAGCGCCTGAAGGTTTCCTTTGAACAAACCATTACCGAAGGCAATTACAGCCAATCCCAGGCAAGTTAATCCTAAGTAAAGAGGAAGACTTGGAACTGGAGTAGGAGTAGGGATGGCAATAATCAGATATCCGATAGCCATCAGAACGAGACCGGCGAAAATAGTTCCTTTAAAGTTTTTAGTTTTGTCAGCTATTATACCTCCGGCCAGAGCCAAAATGTAGATAGATGCATAAAAAGCTGAATAGATATATCCGGTTGTGGTTTCAGACAAACCGAATTTAGCAGAGATAAACAAGGTTAGAATTGCCATCATGATGTAAAAGCCAAAACGCTCTCCCATATTGGCTAAAGCTGCGGCAACCAACCCCTTTGGATGTTTGTTGAACATAAATTGATGAAGATTTAAAAAGTTAATATTAGATTTTATTAATATGCAAAGATAAAATTTTTATAGAATGTACATATGTTTTATCTGTATAAATTCATTTGTAGGGTATGCACTTATACGTCTTTCATCATTTTTTGTAATTTCCCGGAAATAACAAACAGGATGATGGCTGCTGCTCCACTCATAAATACAAACAGCATGAAGAAGTCGTAAAGGTTTTCTATCTGATATCCTAAAAAGTGTCTTACATTTCCATGTTCGGGATAGTATCCACTTAGAACTCCGGCAAATTTATTGGCTGCCGAAGTACTCAGATACCATACTCCCATCATCAGAGAAGAGAAACGTACCGGAGAGAGTTTGTATACCAACGACAATCCTATTGGAGCCAGACAGAGTTCTCCCATTGTATGAATCAGATACAATCCAGTAAGCCAAACCATGCTGACTTTTACACCGGGCTCAATGTCTTTTACACCGAAAGCAATGTATAAGTATCCCATTGAAAGGAGGAGCAAACCAATAGCTTGTTTGCGTGGAGAACTGGGTTCCAATCCTCGTTTGCCTAAGAAAGACCAGATAGCTGCAAAAACCGGAGCAAGCGTTACAATCATAATAGGATTGAACGATTGGAAATAGGCTGCCGGCATTTCCCAATTGCCTATATGACGATCGGTCTGCTCGTCTGCAAAGAATGTGAGTGAGGCTCCAGCCTGTTCGTAGGCAGCCCAGAAAAAGATGACAAAAAATGCAATAATATAGATTACCCCGATTCTCATTTTTTCGGTGCCAGTCAGCGAGTGGTCTGTGATAATCGTAAGTGGTATGATTATGGTTGTAGCATAAATCAAGGCACCTATCCAGTCGGTGTTGGCAAAGACAGACCATCCGGATGCATTCCAGTCGACAGCAAACAACAAGGTCAGAATCAAGGTTCCCATTACCATGAAAGTAGTTCTTTGGGTGGCTTTACTTTTGCAGGGTTGCTCTGGTGTATTCTTGTCTGCCTGAGGGTATTTGGCAGGAGGCATACCTACAGGCTCGCCATCGGGGCCGCAAATGTATTTGTTTTTGAAAATCTGGAATACGGTAGCTCCCAATAACATTCCTATACATGAAGCCAGAAATCCCCATTTGAAATCTTCCGGATGTCCGGTATTTCCAACTAACCCACATACTAGTGGGGCAAGTGTAGAACCTACGTTTACTCCCATATAGAAAATGGTGAAGGCTGCATCTTTTCTTTTATCGTCTTTTGTATAAAGTCTTCCTACCATGGTTGAAATGTTAGGTTTGAAAAAACCGTTCCCTAAAATAAGAAGACCAAGTCCGCAAAACATCAGATATTTTGCCAGAGCAATTTCATGAAAGAAACATGCACTGAGGAATAGCAGGAATTGTCCGATTGCCATTGTTAATGCACCTACAACAATGGAGCGGCGGTTTCCCCAGTATCGGTCGGCAATGTATCCTCCTATCAGTGGGGTAAGATAAACCAATCCTGTATAGCTGCCATATACTTGCGAAGCCGTTTCTTTGTCGAAGAGTAAGGCTTGTACCATGTAGAGCATGAATAGGGCACGCATGCCATAGTAGCTGAACCGCTCCCACATCTCTGTTACAAATAAAAGGTATAATCCTTTTGGATGCCCTTTTGTGTGTTTCATTTGCTTTTTGTTGATAAAATGTTATGATATTGATTAAAAAACTTTGCAAAAATAATAAATAAATCCATTTTTACAAAAATGAGGATTGAAGGGCTTTCTTTTTAAGGTTATGATAAGGATGAGATAAAAGTGTACTGTAACAAAATAAAAATCCCCTTTTGCCGTTATGTATTGGTTTTTGGCAAAAGGGGATTGTATATTTTGTATTAATCAATTATTTCTTAACAGCAGCACTTGGAGTATAACGTGCATTCAGTCCTTCTACGATTTCTTCAGTGATGTTGAATGCCTTGTCAGCATAAAGCAGGTTGTCAAAACCTGTATTGCTGAAAATCAAGCTATATCCTTTATCTTTGTTATACATTTTCAAGAATGAGTTGATAGAGTCGCGGAGCTGCAAGCTGTTTTTCTGGTTCTCAGTCTGCAATTCGTTAGCCAGTTTTTCCTGCAACTGCTGCAAATCGCGTTGCTTTTGTGCAATACGGAGATTTTCCTGTTCTGCACGTTCGCGGCTTGCAAAACCATTGTTTTCCAATTTACGCTGGAATTCTCTCATTTCTTGTTCAAGTTCCTTTGCTTTTTCGTTCAGAGTTGTACGGATGTTTTCTTCTTTCTGAATCATCATCTCATTCAAATCATTCCAAAAACGATATTTAGTCAGCAAAGAATCGATTTCTACATATGCGATTTTCAGTTCGCCTGATGCAAGAGCTGCAGCAGGTGTTGCATTGCCTTCATTAGCATTTTTGTTGTCGGCACATTGTGTAAACATAAATGCCATTGCCAGCATTAAAAATCCTTTCAGGATATACTTTGTTTTTTTCATCATGTTTTATATCTTAAAAAGTTAATATTATTAGTCATTTTGTTCTGGCTGTCTACGCTCTGCTATTGCATGCGGATTGGTAGCCTGAGCTTCCCGGTCCTGCGATTGTACACATCCTATTCCTCTTTTTCGCATAGCTTTGCTTCCGCTGACATGCGTATTGGGGAATCGTCCATTCTTTTTAAAGAGTATTTTTACAGATAATAGTGCAATACAAATAGCAACTATTAACATTGTTATCAGAATAGTCTTAACCATTTCTATTATTTTTGTGCTGCAAATATATAGTTTTTGTCACTATTCCATCTGCTTTTTGATTGAAAAAAGTACATACCGATGTGTAAAGTGAGCTATTTAACTTCTTTTTGCAGAAAAAATAAAGGGTAAAAACAATTTAATAAACTTGATTTATGGAAAAGAAAGATTTACAACCAGCTTCAGTGTTTCATTATTTTGAGGAAATATGTCAGGTTCCTCGTCCTTCCAAGAAGGAAGAAAAAATCAGAGCTTATCTGATTGGTTTTGCACAGAAGCATGGTTTGGAATATAAAGAAGATGAAGCCGGTAATATTTTAATAAAGAAATCTGCTACACAGGGTATGGAACATGTGAAAACTGTTATTTTGCAGTCGCACATGGATATGGTTTGTGAAAAGAATAAAAAATGTCTTTGCTAAATTTTAGGTATAGAACAAACAACCTTTAATAACCAGTTGGTTAATAAATAAGGTATGTTAATTAACTCAGCGTTGTTGTTTTTATAGGATTATCCGGATGTTTCAACTAAATGGCTATTCTGTGGGCAGGGAGAAATGTTTTTGAAAGAAGAGAGCAAGAACCAGCTGTTACTTCACAGTAAAACGAAAATGAAGATGCGTAATTTATGCGTGAAAGAATTATCTCTCTGGAATCGGAGAATAAGGTTCTAAGAGAAATGCTCGGTCTGCAGCGGGACTGCGAAAAGATTGCGTTGTAATTGATTTAAAAACAGGGAAAAGAATTAAATAATTTGTTTAACGGCTACTAAATATTATCTTATGAACGAAGAAATTACGATGGAGACAATTCTTTCTATCTTTAAAAATTATTCAGACGGAAAAAGATTAAAAGAAATAAAGGATTGTGTGGTGAAGATAAGTACTCCGGAGGGTGAACTGATGTGTCCCAATCAGGCTGAAATAGAAAAGCAGGTTGAGGATCTTATTAGGGCTGATAGGAAATTGGATAAAGAATCATCTTTGATTTATTCAAATGGTATTTATAAAAAGCGAAAAAGTAAACGTGATCCAGAAGAAGCTTTTCGTGCAAGTTCATCTGAATATGTAGGACGCGCAGGCGAGTGTGCAGTTATGTCTGAACTTATGTTCAGGGGTTATAACGCAAATAGAATGATGATTGATGAAGGTGTTGATATTGTTGCTGTAAAACGTAATATATATTATTATGTGCAAGTTAAAACTACATTTGTAAAGGATGGCAGAATTTATTGTCAGATTGGCATAGATAGATTTGATCATTATATAGATGCTCAGATAAGGTATGTTATTGTTGCCAGATATAGAGATAAGGATGAGGAGAAAAATATGTTTTTTGTATTTACTCCAAGAGAAATAGAAAAATATGTTCATGACAGGTGTATTAAAAGAGGAGAAACAAGTATTTCAATAAAAATAGCTTTCAATGATAAAACAGGTGAACCATATCTATATGATGAAAAAAATGCTGATATTTCTTGGAACAAGAATAGGTTTGATTTATAATATTCAAACGAATAAGAATAATATAAAATAAGATATATTCATAGGAAATCTGAAAATGAATAAATTATTTTTAATATTAATTTTGATTTTATTATCAATAAATGTTTATCCTCAATCGTCATGGGATAGAAATAAATACATATATAAAAATTATGATTATGGATTTGCTTGGATTTTCCCGGATTTTGCTAAATGGGAAGAGGATATGACGCTTGAAAAGCATACTGTATTTAAAGTTCGCCAACCGGATATGGGGATTGTGGTTTATATGAATGTAAATGATACTCCTGTTAAAGATTACTGGGAACAATATGATTTATTTCTTCAATTAATGGAAAAGTCTTTAATGATAATGAATAAGAACATCGGAGCAGAAATATATGATAAATCATATAAAAAGTTTTTATTGGCAGGGCAACATGCAGTAAAAGTAAAGTATAAATTTACAATTAAAGATGATAGATATGATACCCCTCTAAATACTTCTGTCGTTAGCTACTATTATGTCTCTAATTATAAATCTTACATTTTAACATTACAGGTTCCTACCGAGGTGTTTACATTTGAAGGATTTGAAGAAGAGGTTGTAACTGAAATTTTTAAAGGATATCATATTTTGTACTCTAAAAATCAAGATTAACCTCGTATGAACGAGTTATTATCAAATGGAGTAATATCTATTCTTTATATTTGAGATGGGATAATAATATAAACAAGAGGGTGAATTCTAAGTCCTCTCCAAATAAAATCTTTAAAATCTTGCCCAAGTTTACGTACCTTAACGTATTCTTGGGTAAGTTTGTATATGTACATGACAATTCATTAGAAATCCTAACGGTTCCCTAAATCTAAGAATTTTTCGAGGTTATTCCAATTTTTATTATGCAACCAATGTTACAAATGGGGTCTGCCTTCGTATCACGGCAAAAGCTCTAGCTATGATTTTAGCTCGTACGGCATTGATGACAGATGCTTTATGTTTTCCTTCCGCTATTTTTCTTTGATAATATGCTTTCATTTGTGGATCCCAAGAGATGGCAGTGATAGCAGCTCTGGTAAGGTATACTTTTATTTCTTTGCTGGCCAATGGAGATGTCTGTGTTTTTCCTCGAATGGAAATCCCTGAAGTATGTTCAAATGGGGCAACTCCACAATAGCAGGCTAATTTCCTAGGATTGTCAAATCTTTGAAAATTATCAGTTACACACAGTAATACAATAGCATTGATTATACCTATTCCTTTTATACTTCTTAATAATAGATAGTTTGTGTAAAGAGAATTATTAGCAGCTATTAATTGCTCCATAGCTTCTTCAACCTTCAGGATTTTTTCTTTTATTGAATCAAGTTGCTCTTCTAAAAAAGAAATGGATTCTGTTACATCAGCTAACTTAGCCATTTGGGAGAATGTTTCCAATAACTTTGTACCTGATACTTTTTGCTTAACCAAGTTATCACGTATAATAATCCACCCTCTTAATCTCACCAGGTCTTTATCTGGCAATTTGTATAATTTCAGTTTTCGATAGTGCAGTACCGCATAATTTGCTATTCTTTTGGCATCTATACGGTCATTTTTACCTCGTTGTAGACCTATTGATTTCTTTATGGTTAACTGACAAACTAAAGTTAAAGAGAATCCCATGGTAACACTAGAAACAGATAATTCCGTGACGTAACTACCCATATTTTCGGCACAAAACAAGACTTCAGATAAAGAAAGCTGATAATTGTCAATCCAAGCCAACATGGACTGTATTCCTTCCGGAGTGTTATCAAAAGACTTGTGAGACAATTCTTTTTCCTCAGCAGACATTAATGATGCATCAAAAGTGTTTTTTCCTACATCAAGACCTACAAAATGAGAATAATTCATAACTTTGTATTTACAGTATTAAACATATAGGAGAAGCAGCTAATACATTTATTAGGTCGTGAACCTACAATTCTAACTGGCTAGGTTCTCCAATTAAGAGAGTTGCAGTCTAATTCACCCTACAGTCATTTAAGACTAGTGTCAAAGTTAGTTCACTGCAACTCTTCTTTTTTAATATACACTTTTATTCTATTAGAATATTAATACTGCAAATGTAAATGTGTCAAAATTGTACTGCACCCCAAAAGTTGGACGTTCAATTAAAATTGATGATCAATTCATTGATGGATGCACGCAAATTAGACAGACAGATAGATATTGATAGTGGCAGGTCTCAGTCCTTTTCTGACAAAGCGCTCTTCCAGTATGCGTATATCGTTAGGAGTAATGTATCTGACAAGTGTGTCCGGCTTCAGAACGGAGGCCACAGCATTGTAGGAAGCCTGTACAATTATGGCATGACGATTGCGGCCACACTCCTGCAGCCTTTTCAGTTTATCCATGTACATGCCTTGCATTGTGATTGAGCTTGCATCACTCGGATCTTATAAAAGTGCATCTTTGATGGACGAACATGTATCGCATACGGAAGGATTTATACGCTTGAGACTTTCAAGATATTCTTCCATGACAAACTGCATCCGTTTGTTCATCATAGCTGCATCTTTCCGATAACACACCTGACCGTTTCAAACTGGTACTCTTCGTCAATCTCAAACTCCGTGGAAATGTAACGCACTTGCTTCTTGTGGGAGACAGCCAGGTATATACCCAGCTTGCCAGACGCTTTCCGGCGCGTAGGCAGAATTTTGTAGTTCAAAGTAGTCATAATGGTATGAGTATTAGTTTTCGACAAACCTTTTCGACAAACCTTTCATCTCACGGGTGGGTTTTCGGCTTGTTTTTTTATTCTCATGTTATGACTGAGAGAAAAAGGATATTTTGTAAATGTCTGATATACAATATGTTTAAAGGGCGCTTAAACAGCTCTTGGGAATAAAAATATTTTCTATTATTTTTGTGCTGCAAATATATAGTTTTTGTCACTATTCCATCTGCTTTTTGACTGAAAAAAGTGCATACCGATGTGTGAAGTGAGCTATTTAACTTCTTTTTGCAGAAAAAATAAAGGGTAAAAACAATTTAATAAACTTGATTTATGGAAAAGAAAGATTTACAACCAGCTTCAGTGTTTCATTATTTTGAGGAAATATGTCAGGTTCCTCGTCCTTCCAAGAAGGAAGAAAAAATCAGAGCTTATCTGATTGGTTTTGCACAGAAGCATGGTTTGGAATATAAAGAAGATGAAGCAGGTAATATTTTAATAAAGAAATCTGCTACACAGGGTATGGAACATGTGAAAACTGTTATTTTGCAGTCGCACATGGATATGGTTTGTGAAAAGAATAAAGATACAGAACATAATTTTGATACTGATCCGATACAGACCTATGTAGATGGCGAGTGGCTTAAGGCAAAAGGTACTACACTCGGTGCAGATAACGGTATCGGTGTAGCTACTCAGTTGGCGGTACTGGCTGCCGATGATATCAAGCACGGACCAATAGAGTGTCTGTTTACTGTAGACGAAGAAACCGGACTGACAGGAGCCTTTGCTTTGAAGGAAGGATTTATGGAAGGGGATATATTAGTCAATCTGGATTCGGAAGACGAAGGTGAATTGTTTATTGGTTGTGCTGGAGGTGCCGGTACAACAGCACAGTTCCCTTGTCCGATGATTGCTGCTCCGGAAGGTTACTTTTTCTTCCGTGTGGTAGTAAAGGGTTTGACCGGAGGACATTCGGGTGACGATATCAATAAAAACCGTGCCAATGCGAATAAGCTACTGAACCGTTATCTGGTACAGTTGAGCCAGAAGTATGATTTGTATCTGAGCGAGATAGACGGAGGTAATCTGCACAATGCTATTCCTCGTGAAGCATCGGCTGTGTGCGCTGTTCCTATGAAGGATAAGGAATCGGTACGTGTGGCGTTGAACATCTTCCTGGCTGAAGTAGAAAATGAATTTGCAGTAACAGAACCTAATCTGATGATGGATTTGGAGTCGGAAGCTGCTTATGCAGAAGTGATGGAGCCTCAGGCTATGAAGCGTTTCCTGCATTCTATTTATGCTGTACACAACGGAGTGTATGCGATGAGTCAGGATATCGAAGGACTGGTAGAAACTTCATCGAATCTGGCATCGGTAAAACAGCGTGACGGTATGATTGTAGTTGTAACAAGTCAGCGCAGTTCTATTCTTTCTTCTCGTAAGGATATGTCGCAGATGGTTCGTTCTGCATTCGAACTGGGTGGAGCTACAGTTACTACCGGCGATGGCTATCCGGGCTGGAAGCCTAATCCATCTTCTGAAATATTGCATATTGCCAAAGAAAGCTATTTACGTCTGTTTGGTACAGAACCTAAGGTGAAAGCAATTCATGCAGGATTGGAATGTGGACTTTTCCTGGAGAAATATCCTTCTTTGGATATGGTTTCGTTTGGTCCGACATTACGTGGCGTACATTCTCCCGATGAACGTATGCTGATTCCTACTGTCGACAAGTTCTGGCGTCATTTGTTGGATGTATTGGCTCATATACCTGCAAAAGCATGAAACTGAAAACAATATTAGGAGTTTTTGTTGTGTGCTGTACCTGTCTGTCGGTACAGGCACAACAACAGTTCCGTGTGATGGAATATAATGTAGAGAATTTGTTCGACTGCCGGCATGATTCGCTGAAAAATGATAAAGAATTTCTGCCGGAAAGTCCTAAGGGCTGGAGTTACAATCGTTATCAGGATAAGCTGAAGAAGATAGCAAAAGTAATTCTTGCTGCCAGTCATGAGCAGGTTCCCGATTTGGTAGGTTTGTGTGAAGTAGAAAATGAATATTGTTTGGATGGGTTGACCCGATATTCTCCCTTGCGTGATGCCGGTTATCGTTATGTGATGACTAATTCGCCCGATGAGCGAGGGGTAGATGTGGCTTTGCTGTATCAGCCGGCTACTTTTCGTCTTATCGGATCACAATATATAGGTATACCTTATAAAGAGATAAACCGTCGTCCTACTCGCGATATTCTTCATGTCACAGGAAGAGTAGTGAGCGGAGATACGTTGGATGTTTTTGTCTGCCATATGCCGTCCCGTTCGGGTGGGGAAGTCAAGAGTGAACCTTATCGTCTGTTTACGGCACGCCATCTTCGTCAGGCAGCCGATTCTGTGATGAGAGTCCGAAAGACCCCACATGTTATTATTATGGGCGACTTTAATGATTATCCTTCCAACCGTTCTATTGCCGAAGTGCTGGGAGCTGTAAAACCTGGTAGAAAAATACAGAAAACGACTTTGTATAATTTGATGGATGGAAAAGAAGGGGGAACTTATCGTTATCGTGGAGAATGGGGGATTTTAGACCATATGATAGTGAACGGCATGATGCTGAATAAAAAATCCCGGATTCGGACAAACTACAAGGAAGCACGGATTTTAACTTTCCCTTTCCTGTTGGAGGAAGATGAACGCTATGGAGGTGATACTCCTTATCGGACTTATTGGGGGAAAAGGTATCATGGCGGATATAGTGACCATTTACCCATCGCAGTCGATTTATATATAAAAGATTAAAGTATTAGTAAAGGTAAAAAGAGATGGAATGGCAAAAGTGGAAAGGACATGGAGCCATGTTCTGCGCAAATGCCATGTGGGGGTTAATGTCTCCTTTGGCAAAACTTGTTATGTTAGGAGGGGCGGTAACTCCTCTTGTTGTGACAGATTTGCGCATTTTTGGTGCAATGATCTTGTTTTGGATAGCTTCGTTTTTCAGAAAGCCTGAGCATGTAGGGCATAAGGATCTTGCAAAATTGTTTGTGGCTTCTTTGTTGGCAATTGTGTTTAATCAGGGCTGCTTTATCTTTGGAGTGGGACTGACTTCTCCGGCCGATGCTTCGATTATTACCACCAGTATGCCACTTATAGCAATGGTGCTGGCTGCTATTTATCTGAAAGAGCCTATTACAGGAAAGAAAGTATTGGGTATTGCGCTGGGAGCTACAGGAGCTTTATTGCTTATTATGGGAAGCCAGCATACCGATACGGCTCAAAAGGCTGGAGAGCATTATATCTGGGGCGATTTGCTGGTATTATTGGCGCAATGCAGTTATGCACTTTATATCGTGCTTTTTAAAGACTTTGTAGGTAAATATTCTTTGTTTACTATTATGAAATGGATGTTTACTTATGCTTTTATCTGCGCCTTACCGTTTTCGTATCATGATTTGCTGAATGCATCTTGGGATATGCTGACTTGTACTGAAATTGCTTCATTGACTTTTATTGTGGTAGGAAGCACTTTCTTCAGTTATATTTTTGTAGTGGTAGGTCAGAAGAACCTGCGTCCTACGGTGGCCGGTATGTATAATTATGTGCAACCGATCATTGCAAGTATTGTGGCTGTATGTTGGGGTATGGACTCATTTAACTGGGTAAAAGTGCTTTCTGTAGGACTGATATTTGGCGGAGTATATATGGTTACTATCAGTCGTTCCCGTAATGATTTGTCTCAGAAAGCAAAAAGTTGATTATTTACGTATTGTACGTATGAGTAGACAATAACCGGTTGTGATGAATGATGGTTTGTTATCAGCGCCGCTGTTTGTATAGCTGTTGATGTTGCCTCTGCAATCGGCGGTGCTGATTGTATAGTTGTTATTGTCGGCAATAGTTGAAGACTGGTGTCCGAAATAGATGGCGTTGAGTTAGCGCAGTTCGGGTTATAGAGTTGGAATCTTATTCTGCCTTCAGTCTATACCGGTTCTCTTCCTTTTCTATAACTCCTTCATTTATCAATACAGAGATAGCTCTTGAAAGTGAAGGACGGGCTACTCCTATGATGGAGGCTACTTCTTGTATGTTTTGTATTTGTCCGTGCCGTTTCAGGTAATTTACAATTCTCTCATTTAAGTTCTGTAAGGCAAATTCATTCAGTTTCTTGCTTAGAAAAACCGAACGGTCGGATATGTGTTGCAGAAAATTGCGAAGAACATTTTTGTCTGTTGTCATTAAGTCGAGGAAACCCTCTCTTGAGAGTGTCCAGATACGTACTTCTGTCTCTGCTTTTAGAGTGACAGGAAAAAAGTTTTCACTGCTATACAGGAAAGCAGGAGCCAATACTTCTGGAGCTTTCAGTCTTTCAATGATAATTTCTTTACCTTCATCATTAACCATACGTGCAGAAAGTTCTCCGGCGCATAGAAGCATCAATGAGAGACAGGGTGATCCTTGAAGTGCTATCAAGTCATCTTTCTTATAAGTGCTGATACGGTTGGACGTTTGTTGCAGAAACTCTTCTATTGCGCATCCTGTAAATAAGGGAAAGTCGCGTAACTCGTAGAATTTGCTCATGGCTTTATAGGGAAAACAGGATTTAACTTCTTTTTTTGTCGGGTGTAACATAGGTTACACTTCATCTGTATCCGATGGAATATCTTTGCGCAAAGATAAAGCAATATTTAGTAAAGTATTTATTTAAAGATATTTTTATGGAGAATAATCAGATGTTCTGTTTTCAGTGTCAAGAGGCGGCTAAAGGAATTGCGTGTACATTGAAAGGTGTATGCGGAAAAAACAATACTACGTCTGCCGCAATGGATTTACTGCTTTTTGTAGTAAGAGGTGTATCGGTTGTAGCTGATGTCTTGTATGACAATGGTATGACAGCCGATAATGAAACTTGCGGTTTTGTAACGGATGCTCTTTTTTCTACCATTACCAATGCAAATTTTGATGAAGAAAGTATTCTGGCGAGAGTAGACAAAGGACTTGTGCTGAGAAATCGCCTGATACAAAAAGCAGAAGAGGCTGGAATTGTTTTGCCGAAAGTGGATGAACTGAGTTGGCAGGGGAGTCGTGAGGTATATAAGGAAAAAGCGCAGCGTGTAGGCGTTCTTCGTGAAACGGATGCCGATTTGCGTTCATTGAAGGAATTGGTTCTGTATGGCTTGAAAGGAATAGCAGCTTATCATGAACACGCCATGCGCTTGGGATATAATGATGAGGCTATTCATGCTTTTATGCACCATGCCTTAAGATGTATGGCAGAAAATCTGTTATCTGTTGAAGAGTGGTTGAATTTAGCTTTACAGACAGGAGAATACGGGGTAAAAGTAATGGCTTTGTTGGATAAAGCCAACACAGAGCGTTATGGTCATCCTGAAGTCACTGCTGTGAATATTGGTACCCGTCAAAACCCGGGTATTCTGATTAGCGGACACGATCTGCATGATATAGAAGAACTTCTGAAACAGACAGAAGGAACCGGTGTGGATGTGTATACACATAGCGAAATGTTGCCGGCCCATTATTATCCGGCATTCAAGAAATATTCCCATTTTGTAGGAAATTATGGCAATGCCTGGTGGAAGCAGCGTGAGGAATTTGCTTCATTCAATGGACCGATTGTCTTTACTACAAACTGTATTGTTCCTCCTTCGGCTACGGCTTCGTATAAAGACCGTATTTTTACCAGCAATTCAACCGGTTACCCGGGATGTCGTCATCTTGAATCTGATGCAAACGGAAAGAAAGATTACTCGGAGGTTATTGCGTTGGCCCGTCAGTGTAAGGCTCCTGAGCAGATTGAAGAAGGTCAGATAATAGGTGGTTTTGCCCATCATCAGGTTTTGCAATTGGCAGATAAGGTCATAGAGGCGGTAAAGACAGGTGCCATACGTAAATTTATAGTAATGGCAGGATGTGACGGACGGATGAAGAGTAGGGAATATTATACAGAGTTTGCCCAGAAACTTCCTCACGATTGTGTCATTCTGACGGCAGGTTGTGCCAAGTACAAGTACAATAAATTGTCATTGGGCGACATTGATGGTATTCCACGTGTACTTGATGCCGGACAATGTAATGATAGTTATTCACTGGCTGTTATTGCTCTGAAGCTGAAAGAAGTGTTTGGTTTGAATGATATCAATGAATTGCCTATTGTGTATAACATAGCCTGGTACGAACAGAAAGCGGTTATTGTTCTGCTTGCCTTACTCTCATTGGGAGTGAAAAATATCCATTTGGGACCTACGCTTCCTGCTTTCCTTTCTCCGGGTGTGGCGAAAGTGCTGGTAGAGCAGTTTGGTATAGCCGGTATAGGAACTGTAGACGAAGATCTGAAATTGTTTAATATCTTATAAAATAAAAAGTATGAATATATTACATAAAAATGTGGGAGATATTGTGGCTGAACGTTTTTCAACCGCACAAGTATTTAAGCGCTATGGCATTGATTTCTGCTGTCATGGAGGTGTGACTCTGGAAAAAGCTTGTGCCAATGCCGGAGTGGATACAGCACAGGTATTGGATGCTTTACAAAAGGAGGAAACTGCCATAGCTGGAGGAGAAATTCCGTTTGCTTCATGGCCTTTGGACTTGCTGATAGATTATGTATTGAAAATACACCATCGTGGCATTCGTAGCAAGGGGCCGGAGTTGCTGGATTTAATCGCAAAGGTGAGAAGAGTGCATGGGGAAGCTCACCCCGAGTTGAATGAGTTGTACGAACTGGTCCGTGCATCTCTCGAAGACTTGGAAATGCATTTGCAGAAAGAGGAAAATGTCCTGTTCCCTTACCTGTACGACTTGTTTGAAGCTGCACAGCAGGAACATAGTATCGGAGCAATGCATTGTGGAAGTATTGCCAACCCGATTGGAGTCATGCATATGGAGCATGAGAATGAAGGCAATCGCTATTTGCACATCAGAGAAATAACTCATGGTTTCCGCGTCCCCGAGGATGCTTGTGGAAGCTATCGCCTGATGCTTGCAGAACTGGAGCTTTTTGTAGATGCTTTGTTTGAGCATATTCATATAGAAAATAATATCCTTTTCCCGAGATTCGTGGAATTGGAGAGAGAATGGGTGCGATAGAGAGTAGTATATATTTTTTTGAGGATGCTTCTGTATGGGTTGGGCTTGAGCCTGACTATATGGAGGCATTCTTGTTTTGTATTAAGAAATGAAGTCGCATAGAAGTTTGCAAGGGATAAAAAGGGCAGTTCGAAACTTTCAAAAACGTGACTTGTATCGTGAGCTTACGATACAAGTATCGTTGGCCTTCGATACAAGTCGCGTAAGCTCACGATACAAGTCGCGTTTTTTGAAGTAAATTGTAATGGGATAATTGTATATAAAAAGAAATCGTCCGTCTGAATTTAGACGGACGATTTTAAGTGCGGTGCGTACGGGACTCGAACCCGTGACCCCATGCGTGACAGGCATGTATTCTAACCAACTGAACTAACGCACCATTAAGTTTTTGTTTTTATCGTTGCTATCTCTCTCGATTGCGATGCAAAGGTACAACCTTTTTTTGAATTACCAAATCTTTTGGGCACTTTTTTGTGAAAAAAGTTATTTTTTTGTCATTCCTTCTTTTTGATGAAAAGCATAAGAACTTCTTATCGTGGAGTCAAAGTGTTTATTTTCTGTACAATACATACATCCTTATAGCCGTTTCCGGTATATAGCCATTCTTTCAACTCTCCGCAGATAAAATACCCACATTTTTGAAACAACTGTATGCATGCGATATTGTCTTTGCGAATATATGCATATATCTGGTGAATACCGAGCCGGCGAAAGCAGTGTTGTTCCAGCAGGAACAGAGCCATTTGGGCAAATCCTTGCCGGCGAAAGGACGGATGAATCACAATTCCTACTTCGGCCCGGTTGTGGCGTGGGTCGAACTGGAATAAATCAATAATGCCTGCAATCTGTTTGGATTGAGTTTCTATCAATAAGCGAAGCTGATGGTCTGCATACAAGTCGTTCTGGTTTTCGCTGATGTATTTTTTTAGTTGATAGCGGGAGTAGGGGGCAGTAGTATTGCCCATATCCCACAACTCTTCATCGTTTTCGAAAGCCAGCATCACATCGATATCTTCGGGCTCTGGTGCGCGGAGAGTTATTTCCTGATTTTGAAGTCTGTATGTATTCACTGTTTATCTTGCAAGTCAAGTTCGTTCAACATACGTTCACGTCCGGGGATGCAGAACATGGAAGCTATCAGTACCATGCCGACACATAACAAGCCTGTAGTATTCATGCTCCAGTAATAGATAGACAGGTTGATAAGGGCTGGAACCAACAGCAATGCGATGCGTACTTCATTCCACCGGCGATAGCTTTTCAATGCATCCATCAAGTTAAGCTGCTTGATGTATTTGGTAAGAGATAAACTGAACAGGCGGAGTGATACGGGAATCAGTCCTACTGTGAGTAAGATTCCTACAACCTGTAGAATGTAGTCGGCACGCGGATCATCTACGAAAATGCCTTGTGGCAGGATGTCCATTTCGTATAAAAGAACTGTTGCAGCACATAAAATCCACAACAGAAAATATTCTACCTTTAAGTAATTCAATAAACGGGTCATTTCTTTTTCCATGGTAATAAAGATTTATAGAGTACCGGTAAAGACGGTACGGTTTACGATTGATCGTCCTAATGTTACTTCATCTGTATATTCCAGCTCGTCGCCGATGGAAATTCCGCGGGCAATCATTGTCAGCTTTACATCGTAAGGGGCGAGTTTCCGGAAGATATAAAAGTTGGTTGTATCTCCTTCCATGGTAGAACTGAGTGCAAGAATAACTTCTTTCACTTCTCCCGATTTTACTCTTTCAACCAGACTTTCAATTTGAAGATCGGAAGGGCCGATGCCGTCCATGGGGGAAATGACTCCTCCCAATACATGGTACAAACCTTTGTATTGCTGGGTATTCTCTACTGCCATTACATCGCGGATGTTTTCTACCACGCACACGGTTGACGAGTCCCGTGAAGGGTTGGAGCAGATTTTACAAACTTCTGTATCGGATATATTGTGGCAGACTTTGCAGTATTTTACCTCGTGTTTTAATGTAATCATGGCATTGCCGAATGCTTCCACTGTCTGTGCATCCTGACGGAGCAGATGCAGTACGAGACGCATGGCAGTTTTCTTGCCGATGCCGGGTAGCTTGGCAAACTCACCAACGGCTTTTTCCAAAAGTGCTGACGGATATTGCTGGCTCATGTGTTTTCTTTTATTTGCGTGCAAAAGTACAAAAACTTCTCGCTATATTTGCCGCTAAAAGCAGAAATCTGATGAATGGAATATTTATTCTTGTAACAATTGTTCTTTACTTTGGCTTATTGTTATTGGTCTCACGTTTGGCGGGGCAGTCGCATGCAGACAATGATGCGTTTTTCCGTGGTAACAGACAGTCGCCTTGGTATTTGGTGTCATTTGGGATGATTGGGGCTTCTCTTTCCGGAGTTACCTTTGTATCGGTGCCGGGAATGGTAGGAGGTATTGATATGACTTATTTACAGACCTGTCTTGGGTTCAGTGTAGGATATCTGGTCATTGCACATGTGTTGTTGCCTTTGTATTATCGCTTGAACCTGACTTCTATTTATACTTATTTGGGGGAAAGGATTGGTGTACGCTCGTATAAAACCGGAGCTTCTTTCTTTTTGCTTTCCAAATTGCTTGGAGCTTCTGCACGCCTCTATCTGGTGTGTCTGATTCTGCAGCGCTATGTGTTCGATGTATACAATATACCTTTTGCCCTGACGGCTACGGGAACGGTTGTTCTGATTTGGCTTTATACCCGTCGGAGTGGCATCCGTACCATAGTGTGGACTGATACTTTACAGACTTTCTGTCTGCTTGCTGCATTGGGACTTATATTATATAAGGTATCGGATGTGCTGCATGTGCATGGAAGCAGCCTGTTTGAACTTGTACGCAATAGTGAGCATAGCCGTATTTTTGTGTTCGATGACTGGCATTCGAAGCAGAACTTCTTCAAACAGTTTTTCAGTGGAATCTTTATTACTATTGTGATGACAGGTCTCGATCAGGATATGATGCAGAAAAATCTAACTTGTCGTAGCTTGAAGGAAGCACAAAAGAACATGTATTGTTATGGGTGTTCTTTTTTACCGGTCAACTTGCTGTTTCTGATATTAGGCATTTTATTGCTAATGGCTTATTCGCAGTTTGGAGTGGAAATTCCGGCCAAAGGGGATGAACTTCTTCCGCAACTGGCAGCAGGGGGATATTTAGGATATGGAGTGTTGGTGCTGTTTACGATTGGGATTATTGCAGCAGCTTTTTCGAGTGCTGATTCGGCTCTGACTGCACTGACCACCAGCTTTTGTATTGATCTTTTGGGAATAAACCGCTATACCGAACAGAAGGCAAGAGGAATACGCCGGAGAGTACATTTCTTTATCTCATGTGTATTTATAGGTTGTATTCTGGCATTTGAAGCCATAGGAAGCCAAAGTGTTATTGACACTATTTACGTTTTGGCTTCTTATACGTATGGACCTTTATTGGGATTGTTCTGTTTTGGACTCTTTACACACCGTTGCCCGAGAGATCGTTTTGTTCCTTATATTGCATTGGCTTCTCCACTGTTGTGCTATGCATTGGACGAAACCGTGTGGAGGCTGACTGGATATAAATTCGGATACGAAATGCTGATGTTCAATGGCCTGCTTACTTTCTGCGGGCTGTATATGTTGAGTATGGGAAATCCGTTTCGAAAGGCAGTTGAAAAACTATAACAGGTTAGAGTCTTTTTTTCAACAGGCTGATTCCCTTTGGCTTATTCTACCAGTTCGTAGCTGCAAATCTGTATAGGCATATCCAGGTTGTGTAAGACTTTTTCCAACATAATACCTTCCAGATTGTTGTATTCATATCCGAATGTGGCGCGGATGCCTTGCAAGATGAATTGAGTCGCACGGTCGAGTGCAATTGGAAGACTGTCTCCCTGCATCAGCGAGCCGGTTATTACGCTGGTAAAGGTGTCGCCTGTCCCCGGATAATGGGCCGGCAAATAAGGACAAGTTACTTTCCAGTATTTATTCCCATTTCGATTATAGGCATATACAGAGGTCATGTGAGGGTTGTCTGCTACAGGCACACTGGTAACGATGACAATCTCCGGCCCTGCCTCCGACAGATCTTTCAGATAAAGTTTCAGCTCCTTATCGCTGACAGCAGACTGATAAGGTTTATCCAGCAGGCGGAACAGTTCAGTCATGTTGGGAGTAATGATATCAGCATAACGGATAAGATGGCGCATCTCTGTGACCATCTCTTCCGAAATACCGGTATATAACTTGCCATTGTCTCCCAATACCGGGTCGACTACAACCAGATCCTGGTCGGGACGGCGAAATTTAGCAATAAATTCACCTACAATCCGAGCCTGACGGGGAGAACCCAGATAGCCGGTGTAAAAAGTATCGAATCGCATATTCAGTTTTTCCCAGTTCTCGATGATGCGTGTCATTTCATCGGTAAGGTCGAGAAAAGAGAAAGTAGGATATTGGGTATGTGTCGATAAAACCGCTGTGGGTAGGGGGCAGACTTGAAATCCCATTGATGAAAGGATGGGAATGACTGCCATAAGTGATACGCGTCCTACCCCCGAGAGGTCGTGTACGGCTACTACTTTTTTTACTTGATTCTGAATATGCATAATTGGGTCTTTTAAAAATAACGTGCGAAAGTAGCAATAATGCTTAAATTTCCCAACCTTCTTCACGTAAAGCCTCTTTCAGTTGCTCAAAACTTTCGTTTTCTACTCCTTTCTCTATGAACTCATCGAAGGCATTGCCATTGAACTGTTGCCAGGTAAAATGGGAGTCAATATGAGCATCGGGGGCGATGGATAGATACAATTCCATTGCTTTTTCATAATCTCCCGTAAGTATATTGTAATGAGCCCATCGGCTGATTACCTGAGGCTTTTCCTTAAATTGTGAAGGAAGACACTGGTAAATCATTTCGGCAGCTTCGGGTTGTGATGCCAATAAAGAAATGTATAAGCCATTTATTAAAGTATCAATACCTTTTTGAGTCGTCACAAAAGCGTCAAATATCTGTATGCTTTGTATTTGAGTAATGGTGAAAGCCCGTGCTTCCTGATGGTGTGCATGCATAGCCAGAATGTGTTCACTGTCTATTTCTCCCTCCAGCATGTCATTGAACAGACCTTCGTAAGGCAGGCTGATTCTGTTTTTATTCTGGGGCTGGAAGCAGACCCAATAAAGATTACGTTCGGACGAGCGGCCGTTCTTGTCGCGGTAGGTGATGTGCAGCGGATGGTAACTGCAGATAGCCATCAGTAAGGTTTCTGCTATTTCACTGCCATTTCCTTCGTCCGAAAAATCGCAGATCATACTGTCGGTCAGGTAGGGAGTTTCCAGTCCTTCTATACGGCTTATTTCATCGTGTGCAATGAAATGTGGCTCATCGAGAATGACTTCTTTTCCTTCTATTCCCCAAGTGAATAATTCTGTCTTGACCTGAAGATTTTTTGACTCATAAATATATTGAGAACCATTATGCATTGTGGTGACACGGGTGTACGGATAATGCAGGGTACTTTTCTCAAGTTTTGCTTTCATATCTTGATAGGCCTGCAGTAAATCACGGTTTTCTTCGGGTGCATTTATTTCCGGTTGAACAGCCTCTTCTTTGCATTCAATTTTTTTGCTATTATCCGTTAATTCATTCTGTCCTTCAGTCTGTTCATCAATAGGTGCTTCCTCTGTCTCGTTTTCTGTACCTGCAGAGGTTGTATCTTCTGGCTGATTCTGTTCGGCTGTATCTTCTATGTCGTTTGCTTCTGTTTGTGTATCCTCCTTCTTTTGGCTTTCATTTTCCTTGTTAAGGTTTTCCTGCAAGGCTTTTACAGCTTCCTCTTTTTCCTGTTTAAGTTGCTGAAGTTTCTCTTGAAGTTCGGCACAGTCTTTTTCCAGTGCTGTATTATCTTGTATAGCCTGGTTTAAGTTACTTTCCGTGTTTATCTGCTCTTGTTTGGACTGCTGGAGCTCTTCTTTCAGATTGACTATATTCTTTTCCAATACAGCTTTATCTTCAACGCTTTGGTTGAGAGTCTGCAAGATGTCTGTGTATTGTTTTTGCCATTGTTGTACTTCTTCTGTAGTTCGATTATGTTCCTTTTCTACCTGAGAAAGTTGTGTATGCAGCAATTCTACTTCCTGCTGCAATTTTTGGTTTTCCTGTTGCTGTGCAGTAAGGCTTTCTTCGAGCTGTGCAATCTCTTTGTTGCGGTTTGTCTCTTCTTTTTCAAGACTCTCCGACAATGCTTTTACTTTCTCTTCTTTCTCTTGTTTAAGCTGTTGGAATTCTTCTTTTAAAGACGCTACGTTCTTTTCCAGTACAGCTTTTTCCTGCTCCGATTGAGCCAGGCTTTCCTGCGAATCCGTATATTTGTTCTGCCACTCTTGTACTTCTTTCTGTGTTTTCAGCTCTCTGTCTTTTGTTTGAGAAAGTTGTGCTTGGAGCTGTTTGTTTTCCTGTTGCAGGCTCTGGTTTTGATGTTGTTGTGCAAGAATGTTCTCTTTGAGCTGTGTCACTTCCTTGTTACGGCTCATCTCTTCCTTACTCAAGTTCTCCGATAATGTTTGAGTCGTTTTTTCTTTTTCTTCCTTGAGTAGCTGAAGTTCTTTTCTCAACTCATCAAGAGCTTTTTCCAATGTCGTGTTTTCTTGCTCTGATTGAGCCAGACTCTGTTGAGTGTTTGTATACTTGCGTTGCCACTCCTGTATCTCTTTCAATGCCTCTTGTTTATTGCTTTCTACTTGAGTCAACTGCGTGCGCAATGCTTCCAGTTCGTTCTGTAAACTTTGGTTTTCCTGTTGTTGGGCATGAATAGTAGCCTTATGGCCTTCCCTTTCTTGTTCTGTAGCCTGTAACACTTGTTTAAGCTGACTGTGTTCTGAAGCTGTATGGGTAAGAGTAGTGATTTGCTTGGCTTGTTCCTCTTTGGTGGTTTCCAGCAAGGCATATTTTTCACTTAGCTGTTCCAACTGTACAGCAAGCAACTGATTCTCTTCTTCTGCCTTTTGTGCCTGTTGGCGTACAGACAGAATCTGTTCGGACAACCGGTCGATTATTCCTTTCTGATCAGTGATTTCTTTCTCCTGCAGACCGCTGGTATGAAGTTGCTGCTCCAATTTAGTCTGTAAAGACGCTACCGTTTTCAGCAGACCACTTGAGTCTTTTTGTAAGATAGCGATTTCCTGCTGTTGGGCAGCAATAGCAATCAATTGTTCTTTGATTTTATCTTCTGATTTAGATAATTGTTTTTGGGCATCGGAGAGCTGTGTACGTTTGTATGAAACCTCCTTATTGGCATCCTTGATGAGGAAAGACAATTGTTGGTTTTTGGTTTGTAATACATCAATGCTGTTTTCCAGTTCTTCTATGTCAATACCTGTAAGTCCTTTTATCAGGTGCAGTGTAAGTTTATTCATAATAATCAGAAAGATAGATGATTTAAATTTGGCGCAAATTACGGAAATATTCTTGAGAGTACAAGAGTATTCCTCAATTTAAATTAATATTTATGAATGAAAATTTACTAAAAATGCTCTCTTTTCATTAGTTTTGTACGCGATAATGATAAATTGATATGGAAAATAAGATTACTTCAAATCTTTATGTAGGGAGAAACAAAAACAATAGTTTGATAAATAAGAAAATGATATTCCGTATTTTAGGCATTTTATTGTTCCTGGAAGGAATAATGTTTCTTGTGTGTGCCGGAGTATCGCTTTGTTATCGTGAAGCTGATTATATTTATTTTATATATTCAACTCTGATTGTAGCTGCAGTAGGAAGTTTGTTTTTGTTCTTAGGAAAAAATGCAGAAAATACGGTTACCCGTAGAGATGGATATTGTATTGTAGCGTTTACATGGTTATTGTTTTCTGGTTTTGGAATGTTGCCTTTTTATATTAGCGGTGAAATTCCTTCTGTAGCTGATGCTTTTTTTGAAACAATGTCAGGTTTTACTACGACGGGAGCTACTATTTTGGATGACATAGAAGCACTTCCGTATGGAATGTTGTTTTGGAGAAGCTTTACTCAGTGGATTGGTGGATTAGGGATTGTATTCTTTACCATTGCAGTTTTGCCTATTTTTGGAGTAGGAAATCAGGTCTTGTTCTCGGCAGAGGCTACAGGAGTGACTCATGATAAAATACATCCTAAAATCAGTATGATGGCAAAATGGCTTTGGACAGTATATGTTATTCTGACTGTAGTAGAGGCAATTTTGCTGATGTGTGGGGGAATGAATCTTTTTGATGCGGTATGTCATTCGTTTTCTACTACTGCGACTGGCGGATATTCTACGAAGCAGGATAGTGTAGCTCATTGGAATTCACCTTTTATAGAGTATGTAATAGCTGTCTTTATGATTCTCTCCAGTGTGAACTTCTCTCTGTATTTTATGTGCTTGAAGGGTAAATTTACTCATTTGCTTAAAGACGATGAGTTTAAAGGTTTCCTGATTTCAATAGGAGTTGTGACGCTGATTATTACCTTATCTCTGATAACTTATAATAATTATGGCGTGGAGAGTGCTTTTCGTAAGGCATTATTCCAGGTTGCTTCGGTACATACATCTTGTGGATTTGCTACCGATGATTATAATGCTTGGGCGCCATTTACTTGGATGTTGCTTATTTATACAATGGTGGCAGGAGGATGTACCGGTTCTACTGCTGGAGGTATAAAAAGTATGCGTTTGCTGATAGTCTTGCGTAATATCAAGAACGAATTCAGCCGTCTGATTCATCCCAGAGCAGTATTGTCTGTCAAGATTAACTCTCAGACAGTTTCACCCTCTACTATTTCTACAGTAATGACTTTTGTACTCACATTTTTTATCTGTGCTTTTGTAGGATGGGTTGCCCTGATGTTTCTTGGTGTAGGACTGACTGAATCTTTTAGTACAGTTGTTTCCAGCCTGGGCAATGTGGGACCGGGATTAGGGGCATTTGGTCCGGCTTTTTCATGGAGTGCCTTGCCTGATGCTGCAAAATGGATTTTGTCGTTTCTGATGTTGATAGGCCGTCTGGAATTGTTCGGTATCTTACTTATGTTTGCTCCAAGCTTCTGGAGAGGACAATAAGCAAGGAAATACGTTTTCTCTTAGCTGCCGGCAGTTGTATTTAATAAAAAAAACAGACCATATTCTGGAGCTTGTGTCTCCAGTATATGGTCTGTTTTCTTATATAAATCTTATTCAGGATTCAAACTTTCCATAACGTGTAGGCAAGAGGGTTCTGTCTCCCAAAGTATTATCTATTCGTGCTACATTTATCCAGAATTTATTCTCTCTGACACTTTCTATGGGGTAGACTGCCTTTTCGCGGCTGTATGCATGTGTCCATTGATTGCCTACAGCTTCATATTCCGGGTGAGGAGCGTTGATTAATACATTGTCTTCGCGAGAGGCATCTCCTTGTTTCACTTCTTCTATTTCTTTCCAGATTTGTTGCATGGAGCGAATAAAGTTATCCAGCTCATTCAGACTTTCACTTTCTGTTGGTTCAATCATCAATGTACCATGAACGGGGAAGGAAAGTGTAGGAGCATGATAACCATAATCCATGAGTCGTTTTGCTATATCGTTTTCGGAAATTCCGCTTTCTTCATGTGTTTTACGGCATTCCAGTATCATCTCATGCCCCACAAAGCCATTCTTTCCCTGATATACAACCCCATAAGTATCTTTTAAGGAAGCTGCCAGGTAATTGGCATTTAAAATGGCTGTTTCGGTAGCACGTTTTAATCCTTCAGCTCCCATCATACAGATGTATGCATAAGTAATCGGGAAAATACCGGCACTACCGTAAGGTGCTGCTGAAACTTCATTCTGCGGATGTCCAAAATGTACGTGTCCGGGTAAGAATGGAATCAAATGTTCGGCTACGCATACAGGACCTACACCCGGACCACCACCTCCATGAGGTATAGCAAATGTTTTGTGTAAGTTCAGATGACAGACATCGGCACCGATTGTTCCGGGATTTGTCAGTCCTACTTGAGCATTCATATTGGCCCCGTCCATATAGACTTGCGCTCCACATTTATGGATAATCTCACAGATTTCCTTGATGTCTGTCTCAAAAATACCATGAGTAGACGGGTAAGTAATCATCAGAGCAGCCAACTGGTCTTTGTGTTCTTCTGCTTTTGTGCGCAAATCTTCCAAATCGACATTTCCATGTTCGTCGCAAGCACAAGTCAGAGTCTCGTAACCGGCTTGTATGGCCGATGCCGGGTTGGTTCCATGGGCTGAGGCCGGTATGAGAATGAGATGGCGGTGTCCTTGACCTATACTTTCCAGATAGCTGCGTATGATGCGGAGTCCGGTATATTCTCCGGCTGCTCCAGAGTTGGGTTGTAAAGTTACTCCTGCAAATCCGGTGACAATTTTCAGCTGTTCGGAAAGATTGGTTATTAATTCTGTATATCCCACTGCCTGATCTTCAGGTACAAGAGGGTGGATATTCATCCATGCAGCGTTGCTCAATGGAAGCATTTCGGCTGCTGCATTCAGTTTCATGGTGCAAGAACCCAATGAAATCATAGAATGGGCGAGTGAAATATCTTTCCTTTCCAGTCGTTTGATGTAACGCATCATTTCAGTCTCTGTATGATATTTCTGGAATATTTCGTGGGAAAGATAGCTGCTGGTACGGCACAGTTCCTGCGGAATAGAATCTTGCTGTGGTATATCGTATACCTCATGTACAGACTCTTCGGCGGCAATTCCAAACACAGACAGCAACTGATGGCAGTCTGCCGGAGTTGTTGTTTCGTTCAGGCTGATGCCGACTTCTCCGTTGTCGAAATAGCGGAGATTGATTTCTTTGCTTAGTGCAATGGTGCGCAGTTTCTGAGGAGAAACATGTGCAGGAAGCCCTAAACGGAGTGTATCGAAGAAAGAAATGTTCTTTTGTGTGTATCCTAAATGAGTAAGCTGATTGCCGAGCCAGGTAGTCATGTGATGAATGCGTGTGGCAATCTCCTTTAAGCCCTCAGCCCCATGATATATTGCATAGAAGCCAGCCATTGTAGCCAATAAGGCCTGTGCTGTACAAATGTTTGAGGTTGCTTTTTCACGTTTGATATGCTGCTCGCGCGTTTGCAGTGCCATACGGTAGCATAAGTGTCCATATTTGTCTTTAGACAGACCGATGATACGTCCGGGCATGCTTCTCTTGAATTCGTCGCGTGTTGCGAAGTAGGCTGCAGAAGGTCCTCCATAGAACATCGGAATACCCAGTCTTTGTGTACTGCCAAATACAATGTCTGCTCCCCATTCTCCGGGAGGTACCAGCAAGGTGAGGCTGAGAACATCTGCGTCTACAGCCACTTTACATCCCGCTTCGTGCGCACGTGCTGTAAATTCTCGATAGTCCTCAATATTACCACTGTTGTTCGGATATTGTACAATACATCCGAAGATATCCGGAGTAAACTCCAATTCCTTATAGCTTCCTACGCGGACAGTAATACCTTGAGGGATAGCACGTGTCTGGATAACAGCTAGGTTCTGAGGAAATATTTCTTCGTCTACAAACAGAGTGTTGGCTCCACTTTTCTGTTGGGCACGAGAGCGGAGATTATGCATCATGGTAGCTGCTTCTGCCGCTGCCGTAGCTTCATCCAAGAGCGAGCAGTTGGCCAATGGCATAGCCGTCAGGTCGCTGATCATAGTCTGGAAATTAATCAAGGCTTCCAGTCGTCCTTGTGAAATCTCGGCCTGGTACGGGGTATATGAAGTATACCAAACCGGATTTTCAAATACATTTCTTTGAATGACAGGAGGAGTAAAGGTGTCGTACCATCCGCATCCTATGTAAGATTTGTAAATCTTGTTATGAGAGGCCAGTTGAGTAATGTGAGTCGCAAATTGATGTTCTGTCATGGCCGGTGGAAGTGCAAGCGGTTCTTTCAGAAGAATATTTTCAGGAATTGTTTTGCTGATTAATTCTTCAAGGCTATTCACTCCAACTTTTTCCAGCATGGTGGAAAGATTTTCTTCTGTAATGCCGATGTGTCTGTCGGCAAAGACATCTGTTTTCATGTTTTTAAGGTTTTATAAAGGTAGTAATGCGGTAATCCTTTTTTATGAGGATTACCGGAAGAAAGGGTTGGCTGTTTTTTCCCGTCCGATAGTGGTTGCGTCACCATGTCCGGGGTACACTGTCGTTTCATCGGGAAGGATAAAGAGGCGATTGGTGATTCCGTTTCGGAGCGTGGTAAAATCACCTCCGGACAAATCTGTACGCCCGATGCTTCCATTGAAGAGCACATCACCACTGAACATACATTGAGCTGAGGCTGCATAAAACACAAGACTACCGGGAGAATGCCCGGGCACGTGAATCGCTTCTAAAGTCGTATTGCCAAAACGAATAAGCTCTTTATCTTCGATGTATCGGCCTAAAGGTACGGCAGGTTCGTTGATTTCGAAACCAAACATGCGGCATTGGTCGGCTACTTGATTGAGCAGGAATTCGTCAGCTTTATGTGCTTCGGCCTGTAATCCGAATTCACGTTTGACAAACGGATTGCCAAACACATGGTCCAAATGCAGGTGAGTGTTCAGCAAGTGAGTTACTTTCAGATTGTTGTCTGTGATGTATCTTTTCAATTCCTGCTGTTCATCAGGGTAAAAGCATCCGGCATCAATGATTACCGCTTCCTTGGTGTCGTCCGATAATACATAGCAGTTTACCGGAAACATATTGAATTCAAATCGTTTAATTTTCATAGATGCAATCAGTTCTTATCGGTTGATAGTCACATATACCACTTTTTTAGTCTCGAAAAACTCTTCACTGAAAAAGTCTTTCAAGTCGGAAATTACAGTCTGGTGTTTCACCGGAAGAATTTCCTTTTCCAATTCTCCTCCTTTCAGGCAGATCAGTCCATTGGGAAGAGCATTCTGCTGCTCTTTTTTGATGTTTTTTCTGACTATTTTCAATAGGTCGGTAAGCGGCATTACGGCGCGGCTGACCACAAAATCGAACAGTTCCTTTTCTTCTTCAGCCCGGCAGTGTCGTGTCGTTACATTGGTTAGTCCTATAGCGTGGGCTATTTCTGTGGCGACTTTCACCTTCTTTCCTATACTGTCTACTAAATGAAAGTGAGTGTCGGGGAAAAGAATTGCCAATGGTATTCCCGGAAAACCTCCTCCTGTACCTAAGTCCATGATGGTTGTTCCCGGTTTGAATTGGATAATTTTAGCTATTCCCAAAGAATGCAGGATATGATGTTCGTACAGGTTGGTAATATCTTTGCGTGAAATCACGTTGATTTTACTGTTCCAGTCTGTATATAGGTCATATAATGCAGCGAACTGCTGTTTCTGTGTTTCTGTAAGGTTTGGAAAATACTTGAGGATAATGTCCATATTGTATTATTTGTTCAAATAAGTTTCTATATTGTTGTAAGGAATGGTCAGTTTGAAATCTCCGCAGGCATAAGGAGCAATTTCATATCGGTTGTATAAGAAGCTGACTTCGTCTTTGCCCAAAAGGAAGTTTTCCGGAATATAAGGATCGGATTCCAGCAAAATACCTATCGATTGCAAGTCTTCTATCGTACGGATGGTGTCTGTTTTCATCCGTGTGTTGACTTCTTTTATCAAAGCCTGTAAAATAAGACCACATATTTCTTTTTCGTTTTCTTTTTTAAATACATCTTCTGCAGTCAGAACTCTTCCGGAAGTTGCATCAATATTCAGCCATTTAGAGTAAGTGTTGGGGTGTGCCCCTCCTGTAGATTCGAATGTAGCTACAGTATAGTTCCATATGCTGTCTCTTCCTTTTTCCAGATTAGCCTGGATGTCATATCCATAATTGTACCATCCCGGAATATCCTGTTCGTCCATGCCGTTATATACATCAGCCTCGTAAAGCTTCAGTACATCTGTTCTATACGAACGTATGTAGTTGTCGGCCATTTTGGCTGAAACAGATTCGGGAGCTACTCCGATGTATTTCCCTTCGAATAAATTCTTTTGTATTTCACTGTTGATCAGCATAGACAGTGAATCTTCAGCTGAAGCCGGAGTCAGATAAGTGTACTCTATATAGATTTTACAGGAAGGAGATGATTTTACATCGGACTTCAGGTAAATCGTTGTATCAATAACGGAACTGGTTATTTCAGCCTGTGGCTTTTGTTTCTGTTCAGTACAGCTTTGCATCAAAATACCGGATGCAAGGAAACAAAAGAAAGTAGATAGTAAAAGGTAAGTTTTTCTCATTGCCTTTATTCTTTTGAGGTTATTCTATGTTTTCTGTCTCTATTTTGACAAATATAGTATTTCTTCTCGAATTGACCACTTAAAAAAACGACTTCTTTCGTGTGTATGAGTTAATATTTCTTTTTATTTTTGTCAATATGCTACTTTAAATGAAATGGATATTATGAAAACAGAATATTGGGGGCAGATTGCCTATGCTGATTCGTGGCATCGGCAGGCAGAGCTGTTCGAGGAATTGGTTGCGGCAAAACAGCAGCATCTGCCGTATTGTAATCGTTTGATTTTTTGCGAGCATCCGCATGTATATACTTTAGGCCGTCATGGAAAGCCGGCAAATATGTTGCTGAATAAAGAGCAGTTGCAGGCAGTTCATGCGGAGCTGTTTCAGACAGACAGGGGAGGGGATATCACGTATCACGGACCGGGACAAGTGGTTTGTTATCCTATTTTAAATTTGGAGGATTTTCATCTGGGCTTGAAGGATTATATTAACTTGCTGGAAGAAGCTGTAATCAGAGTATGTGCAGCCTATGGGATACAAGGGCAACGGGTTGCCGGAGCTACGGGAGTATGGATTGAGGTGGGGACTTCAAGAGAACGTAAAATTTGTGCCATAGGAGTACGCAGCAGTCATTATGTGACGATGCACGGACTGGCACTAAACGTAAATACAGATTTACGATACTTCAGTTATATACACCCTTGTGGATTTGTGGACAAAGGAGTTACTTCTATTGCCTGGGAAACCGGATGTGAAGTTTCTATAGAAGAAGTTGTGAAAAAGCTGGAGTATGAATTAAGAGATTTGCTGGAAAGAAGAATGAAAGTTTCTTGAACGGCAGTAGTGTCGGCTGAGTTGTTGTTCTGAAAATACAGAAAGAATGATAGTGGATAAAAAAAGAAAAGACCTTTAAGAATTTCTTAAAGGTCTTTTTATTGTACACCCTCAGGGATTCGAACCCTGGACCCACTGATTAAGAGTCAGTTGCTCTACCAACTGAGCTAAGAGTGCATCCGTTTTTTTAGGGAGGTTCCTGGCGGATTCGAACCGCCGTACACGGTTTTGCAGACCGCTGACTAAGCCACTCATCCAAGGAACCGTTGCTTGTTTTCTCAATTGCGATGCAAAGGTACGACTATTTTTGTAATTTGCAATAGCTATGCTTAATTTTTTTAAATTTTATCTTTGCATGAGTTGGCTTTCTGAGACAGTTGACACCCGGAACATCCACAACTACAGCCATTTCCTTTGCCTGCACTTTTTTTCTTAAAAAATCCGAGAATGTGTTTCCCCGCGTAAGCAACGCAGAGAAACACAATAATATATACAATGATGTTTTGCATAAACAGGTTGTTTTGACTTTAAATTATACAATCAGACTGCCTATCTGGAATACAAGGAAAGATACAATCCATGCCAGTATAGTGGTGTATCCCGCAGCAAAGGCGGCCCATTTCCAACTGCCCGACTCCTGCCTGATGGCTGCAATGGTAGCTATACACGGGAAGTAAAGCAGGGTAAACAGCATATAGGCAAAGGCTACCAGTGGTGTAATTTGCGATTGCTGTGCAATACGGGTAGGCAGTGTGTCGTCGTCCAGATTTCCGTCGTTGGTATACAAGACTCCTAGTGTACTGACCACTAATTCTTTGGCTCCAATACCCGACAGAATGCCGATACCCATTTTCCAGTCGAATCCTAAAGGCTTGATTACCGGTTCGATGGCTTTTCCTACCTGTCCGATGTATGAGTTTTCCTGTTGTTCTGCTATTGTATCATATTTATCGTGATTCGGGTAATATCCTAAGAACCAGATAATGATAGATGCAATCATGATAATGCCTCCCATCTTTTTCAGATACTGTGCACCCTTTTCCCATGTATGTCGTAAGACAGCTTTGCTGGTCGGCATACGGTAAGGAGGAAGCTCCATTACAAAAGGCGTATCGTCACCCTTTATCAGGAATTTGGTAAACAGACGGGCCATCAATACAGCCAGCAGAATACCGGTTGCGTAGATTATCAGCAGCATAAGTCCTGCCTGATGAGGGAAGAAGGCACCCACCAGTACCAGATAAATAGGTAGACGTGCACTGCAGGATATCAGCGGGTTAATCAATATCGTGACCAGTCTCGATTTGCGGCTTTCGATAATACGCGATGACATGATAGCCGGCACATTACATCCGAATCCCATAATCAGAGGAATAAACGATTTGCCGTGCAGCCCCATCTTGTGCATAATCTTATCCATAATGAAAGCAGCTCTTGCCATGTATCCGGAATCTTCCATGAAGGAGATGAACAGATACAGCAATAAGATATTAGGCAGAAATACAATGACACCTCCTACGCCCCCTATGATACCATCTGTAATCAGATCCTTCAGCGGACCGGCCGGCATGAATGCCTCTACCAAGGCTGCAATTTGTTCTACAATCCATTCTATCCCTGCTTTAGGGTATTCTCCGAAAATGAAGGTACATTCAAACATCAGATAGAGGAAGATAAAGAAGATAGGGAAGCCCCAGATTTTATGTGTAACGATGCTGTCTACAATGCGGGTAAACATCTCGCTGTTCTGATGCTTGTCGATGAAAGTTTCTTTCAGTGCTCCGGAAATAAATCCATATTTTGCATCTGTAATTGCCTGTTCACAATCCTCGTTCAGCGACAGTTTTATCCGCTGCTCTTCTTTATGCAGTGTAGTGAGAATTTCGTCCCGGTTGGGAAGATTATTGATTACACTGGTTTCAATGTCTTTATCATTCTCCAGTAGCTTGATAGCCAGAAAACGGGTAGAATATTTACTGCGGATATTTTCGTTCTTGCCTATTTCCTTTTTTACAGCATCGATGGCTCTTTCCAGTTTAGGTCCGTGGTTGATGTGGATGTGGCGGATGTAGTTCTGGGTTTCAATTCCTTCCTCTTCCCCCGATGTACTTCCGTATTTATGGTCCGGTACATATTCATCGTGCCAGGTGCGGAACTCCCGTAAGGCTTCGGTTTCTATTTCTTCTTTCTGTCCTTTAAAGTCAGCTCCTTCATACAGTCCGATAATGACATGAAACAACTCCTCTATACCTTTGCCGTTTCTGCTGATGGTTGGAACAATGGGGACTCCCAACAACTGGCTTAGCTTTTTGTGATCCAGCTTGTTGCCACTATGCAGTAAGGCATCGTACATGTTGAGTGCGATAACCATTCGTACATTCATGTCGATAAGTTGTGTGGTAAGATATAAGTTACGTTCCAGATTCCCTGCATCTACCACATTGATAATGACGTCCGGTGTTTCTTCGATGATGTGTTTGCGCACATACAATTCTTCAGGGCTGTATGCCGACAAAGAATAAGTACCCGGAAGGTCTGTCAGCCGGAAGTGATAGCCCTGAAAATCGAAATGTCCCTCTTTGGCATCCACGGTTACTCCACTATAGTTGCCTACATGTTCGTGTGATCCCGATGCCACATTGAAGAGAGAAGTCTTTCCGCAGTTCGGATTCCCGACCAGTGCCACATTGATTGTGCGGCGTTTTCCTTGTGCAATGGCCTTCATTTTCTCGTCGGGCACAGGAATACTTTCGGAAATCGGTTCATGAAAGCTGAATTCGTTGATGGTAGAGCGCGCTTCTTCTTCGCTGATAATTTCAATCATGTCAGCCTCTTGCCGACGTAAGGATATCTCGTATCCCATTACCTTATACTTGATAGGGTCTTTTAATGGAGCATTCAGCAGTACTTCTACGGTTTTTCCTTTGATGAATCCCATTTCAATGATACGACGGCGGAATCCTCCGTGACCTAATACTTTGACAATGACTCCTTTTTCTCCAGTCTTTAATTCTGATAGTCTCATGCTTGTAATCTTTTGCATCGCAAAGATAAATAATAGAAAAATGCTGTGCAAGTTATTTAGATTGTTTTTAAATAACGATGCTTTTGCGTTTGATTACAGTTTATTTTAAAAGTGTTTTAAGTCATTGTTTTTTATTTTTGTTTTTCAGATAAAGTTCTGAAATAAGCCTGCTACAAGTTGAATTTCGGGTATAAATCTTATCTTTGTATTATTTCATTTCAGACAAGTATGCAAACTATTTTAATTATAGAAGACGAGAAACGGGTAGCCGATTTGCTGAAGGCCGGCTTGGAAGAAAACGGTTATCAGACCATGGTAGCCTACGATGGAGCCATGGGCTTGAGGCTGTTTCAGGCTTACTCGTTTCAGCTGGTTATATCCGATATTATTTTACCCAAACTGGACGGCTTTGAGTTGTGCAAGGAGATTCGTAAGCAGAATGAGCGGATTCCAATTCTGATGCTCACGGCTTTGGGTTCTGCCGATGACAAGCTGGAAGGGTTTGATGCCGGTGCCGACGATTATATGGTGAAGCCGTTCGATTTCAGAGAACTGATAGCCCGGGTAAAGGTTCTGTTGCGGAGAAACGGAGAGGCGGTAGTAGCCCCTCCCGAAGAAGTAGTGTATGCAGACCTGGTCATCAACCGGAACCGGCATGAAGTGACGCGGCGGAATATTCCCATCAAGCTCTCTCCAAAAGAATACAATCTGCTCCTCTATATGGTAGAGCATGCAGAGAAGGTAATCAGCCGGGTAGAAATAGCAGAAAAGGTATGGAATACCCACTTCGATACAGGTACCAACTTTATAGATGTGTACATCAATTACCTGCGCAAGAAAATTGACAAGGAGTTCGATGTCAAGCTCATTCATACCAAGCCGGGAGTTGGATTCATTTTAACAGACAAATTATGAAGATACGTACAAAACTGACCTGGCAGAATACCGGCGTTACTGCAGCTGTATTTTTGTTTTGCATGTGCCTGATTTATCTGTTGAGCGAACAGGCACGCAGCCGTACGTTTTTCCACGATTTGAAGAGCGAGGCTTTGACCAAGGCACACCTGTATCTTCAGAATCAGGTAGATGCCCAAACCATGCAGTCCATTTACCTTAACAACAGGAAGTTTATCAACGAAGTAGAAGTGGCGGTCTATACCACCGACTTCCGTATGCTCTATCACGATGCCATACAAAGTGATATCATAAAGGAAGACCGGAGCATGATAAACGATATTCTGAAGCGCAAAGAAATCGAGTTTTATATAGGCCGTTATCAGGGAATCGGTATGCTCTATCCGTTCGGGGGAAAAGAGTATATTGTGACCGCGGCAGCCTACGACGGATACGGGTATGACAATCTGTATGAGCTGCAGCAAACACTTCTGATACTTTTTGTGGTGGGTCTGACCTTGCTGTTTCTTGCCGGATATTTCCTTGCCCGTGCATCCTTGAAGCCTATTCGCGACATTGTAAAAGAAGCAGAGAGCATCACGGCGCAGCATATCCACAAACGCCTTCCCGTGAAGAACGGGAAAGATGAATTGGGCGAACTCAGTACCACGTTCAATGCCCTGCTGGAGCGTCTGGAAATATCGTTCAATTCCCAGAAAATGTTTGTCAGCAATGTGTCGCACGAGATGCGTACCCCACTGGCCGCCCTGATGGCAGAATTAGACCTGGCCTTGCAGAAAGAAAGAACAGGAGAACAATACAGGCAAGCCATGCAGAATGTCTTGCAGGATGCCCGCCGGATGAACAAGCTGATCGACGGACTGCTCAATCTGGCAAAGGCTGATTACCAGAAAGAACAGATCAAGATGCAGGAAATCCGTCTGGACGAATTGCTGCTCGATGTAAGAGAATTCATTCTCAGGGCACACCCCGAGTATCATATCGATCTTCTGTTCGAGCAGGAGGAAGCCGATGACGACCGTCTGATTACCGTCATGGGAAACCTTTATCTGCTGAACATCGCTTTCTCCAATCTGATAGAGAACAACTGTAAGTACTCGGACAACAAATCTTCGTTTATACAAATCTCTTATTGGGACAAGCATACCGTCATTCGTCTTTCCGACAGTGGCATTGGCATGTCGGATACAGACAAAGCACATCTTTTTACCCTGTTTTACCGGGGAACACAAGAAAGTGTCACAGAAGGACACGGCATCGGTATGGCCTTGTCGCAGAAAATCATTCATCTGCATCAGGGTACAATCTCTGTACATTCGGAGGAAGGCAAGGGTACTACCTTTGTGGTTGAACTGCCTCATATCTGATATTAAAACGAACATAACCCTTTGTGTAAGAGTGGTATTGGAATTCACTGGAATTTTTCTAATGGTTTTCTAATACCACTCTAATACTTTTCTAACGGCTGCTTTGGCAAGTACGGTATACTTTTGCGGCGTGATAAGACAAAACAAATACTAACTTGTAAACCAAAGTATCATGTGGAAGAAAAAGAAACGTACCTCTCAATTTGCTTTTAATGCAGAGAAAGTATTTTTGGCAGCAGCACAACCACTCGAATCCGTATTCAGTTATTTTCAGACCACCCGTTCCGGTCTTGACTCGCAGGAAGTAGAGAGCCGTCAGTCTTTGTATGGTAAGAATGAAGTAGAGCATGAAAAGAAGAAAAATCCCATATCGTCGTTCGTCAAGGCGTTCATCAATCCCTTTATAGGTGTACTTACCGCTTTGGTTATCATCTCGTTTGTACTGGATGTGTTACTTGCCGAACCCGGAGAGCAAGACTGGACAGCCATTGTCATTATTTCCAGCATGGTGATATTCAGTGCTATTCTCCGTTTCCGTCAGGAATGGAAAGCCAACATGTCGAGCGAGGCTTTGCTGAAGATGGTAACCAACACTTGCTATGTAAAGCGTGTGGGTTGTCACGACGAGGAAATCAGCATCGCAGAACTGGTACCGGGCGACATTGTCATGATTGCAGCAGGCGATATGATTCCCGCAGATATCCGCATCGTCGAGGCCAAAGATCTGTTCGTCAGTCAGTCTTCCCTCACAGGAGAATCGGACCCCATAGAGAAATGTCCGGAACAGAAAGACCACAAGTACAGCAAGGGAAGTGTCGTCGAACTGGACAATATCTGCTATATGGGTTCTAACGTAGTCAGCGGGTCGGCCACCGGAATTGTTTTTGCTACCGGAAACCATACCTATCTGGGTACTATTGCAAAGAGCATTGCCGGACACCGTGCCGCTACAGCTTTCGACAAGGGCATCAGCAAAGTCAGCTTCCTGCTCATCCGTTTTATGCTTGTCATGATTCCCTTTGTATTTCTGGTAAACGGATTGACCAAAGGCGACTGGCTTGAAGCATTCATCTTCGCAGTTTCTGTGGCAGTTGGTCTGACCCCCGAAATGCTCCCTATGATTGTTACCGCCAATCTGTCGAAAGGCGCAGTGGCCATGTCGAAGAAAAAAACGATTGTAAAAGACCTGAATGCAATACAGAACTTCGGAGCCATGAATATCCTCTGCACCGACAAGACCGGTACATTGACCTGCGACCAGATTGTATTGGAAAAATACATCAATGCAGACGGAAGCAGCGATAACGACAAGCGTATACTGCGCCATGCCTATTTCAACAGCTTCTTTCAGACCGGACTGAAGAATCTGATGGATAAGGCCATCCTGTCGCACGTAAAGGAATTGTCTCTTGAGCATCTGAAAGACAATTACAGGAAAGTAGACGAAATACCTTTCGACTTTACACGCCGCCGCATGTCGGTCGTGGTAGAAGACAACCAGGGAAAACGCCAGATTATTACCAAGGGAGCGGTAGAAGAGATGCTTGAAATCTGTTCGCATGCCGAGTTCGACGGAAAGGTACAGGCTTTTACTCCGTCTCTGAAAAGCAAGGCAAAGGAGATAAGCGAACAAATGAATAAGCAAGGCATGAGAGTCATCGCCGTGGCGCACAAAAGTTATCTTGACAAGGACTGCTGTTTTGAAGTGAAAGACGAGAGCGATATGGTACTGATTGGCTATCTGGCTTTTCTCGACCCTCCCAAGCAGTCGGCTGCAAGTGCCATCAAGCAATTGCATGAACATGGCATCGAAGTAAAGATTCTTTCTGGCGATAATGATGCAGTAGTACGTACGATTGCCCGCCAGGTAGGTATTGATACCCGCCATGCGGTGACCGGTATGGAACTGGCTGCAATGAGTGAGGAAGAACAGCAGAAAGCGGTACGCGAATCGAATGTCTTCTCCAAACTGACTCCCATCCAGAAGACCCAGATTATTACCTTGCTTCAGGAACAGCAGAATACAGTCGGTTTCCTGGGCGACGGTATCAATGATGCCGCAGCTCTTCGTCAGTCGGATATCGGAATCTCGGTCGATTCTGCAGTCGATATCGCAAAAGAAAGTGCCGATATCATTCTGCTGGAAAAAGACCTGATGGTACTGGAAGACGGAGTACTGGAAGGACGGAAGACCTTTGGAAACATCACCAAATACATCAAGATGACGGCAAGCTCCAATTTCGGAAACATGTTCAGTGTGATGGCTGCCAGTGCATTCCTGCCTTTCTTGCCCATGCTGCCCATTCACCTGCTTATCCAGAATCTGTTGTATGACGTGTCGCAAACCACCATTCCCTTCGACCGTATGGATGCGGAATATTTGCGGAAACCCCGCAAGTGGGATGCCTCGGACTTGAGCCGTTTCATGATTTTCGTGGGTCCTATCAGTTCCATTTTCGATATTGTGACCTATCTGGTGATGTGGTATGTCTTCAGCTGCAATTCGCTGGAACATCAGACTCTGTTCCAGTCCGGATGGTTCATCGAAGGACTGTTGTCGCAGACACTGATTGTGCACATGATCCGTACGCGTAAGATACCGTTCATCCAGAGTTGCGCTTCCTGGCAGGTCACCGGTCTTACCTTCCTTATCATGGCCATTGGTATTCTGATACCTTTTACTCCTTTCGGCACCTCTATCGGGTTGCAGCCACTGCCTTTGGAGTATTTCCCGTGGCTGGCAGGTATCCTGCTTTCTTATTGCGTACTGACACAACTTGTAAAGAACTGGTATATCAAACGATTTGTAAAATGGCTTTAAATCATGCAGATAAAGAAACAGATCATGCTTGGGGTGATGATGGTGGTTGCGACGGGCAACCACCGCCTCGAAGCGCAGGAATTCGGACTGACTTACACTACCGAACTGCAGACCGATTTTCGTAAAGGAAGCAACTGGGTAAATTTGTTGCGGAGCGATTTCTCTTTTCCGATAACCCGTCAGGTGGAACTGAAAGCCGCTACAATCAGCGTGGCACGGACAAGAGAGGCGCGTCTGGCAGACGATTTGCAGACTTTTTCGAATATAGAGGAAGAAAACATTCCGCTTGCACTGGCTGTATGTGGGGCAGAGTGGCATACCGGAAGATCAACGTTCTTTGTAGGGATACGTAATTTGAATGAAGACTACTTCGCCTCTCCCTGTACCTCTCTGTTTACAAACAGCTCCTGCGGTATCTTCCCAACCTTGTCGGCCAATTATCCTATCGCCAACTATCCGTTGGCATCGGTAGGCATAGACTACAAGCTGACGCTGGAACATTGGGAGGTGGAAACTTCGCTCTACAACGGTACCGGTTACCGCATGTGGGCCGGAAGAGAAAATGTATTCCGTGTGTGTCCGGCTACAGACGGAATACTCAGTGTGGCATCAATAAACTATCGGAAAAATGGCAGCAACTATTATATGGGGTTTGCTTTACGCAGCGGCCTGCCTGTGGGCGATGAGAATGGAAACGAAACACAGGCATCGGCACCGGAAACGCAAAGACAACTGAACACCGTAATCTGGACGTATGCAGAGCAGCGTCTTTCTTCCCGTGTGTATGCACTGTGTCAGTATTCCTTCAATCCTACAGAAAAAAACGGATGCCGCAGCTATACAGGTGCCGGACTGGTCTGGCACTGCGGGAAGACAGAAGGAGGTGCATTTGCCGATTATGCCGATTTCTCTTCCGAACACGAATGGGCTGCCGAACTGACCTGGAAAGTTCCCTGCCTGAAACACGGATACCTGCAGCCCACTTTGCATCTTATCAGAAATAGTCATGAAAGCAAGGTGATTGGTTTGCTCCGGTTGGGATATTTCATTTAAAATTTATAAGTTTGTATCATGTTTATCCGTAAAATCAGTCAGTATATAGAAGACAGGCAACTGTTTTTCCCCGGAGCGAAAATCTTGGTTGCCTTGAGTGGGGGAGCAGACTCTGTAGCCTTGCTGCGTGTGCTGCTTCAGTTGGGATATTCCTGTGCAGCTGCCCATTGTAATTTTCATTTGCGCGGAGCCGAGTCGGACCGCGATGAGGCTTTTGTGCGTGGTCTGTGCCAGAAGTTCGGTGTACCCTTGTCTGTCACCCATTTCGACACACAGGCTTATGCCGTACAGAAAGGGCTGTCCATTGAGATGGCTGCCAGAGAACTGCGTTACGAATGGTTCGAGAATACAAGAAAGGTAATACATGCCGATTTCATCGCTGTGGCCCATCACCGTGACGACAGTGTGGAAACCTTCCTGCTCAATCTGATTCGTGGAACCGGTATTGCCGGACTGACCGGTATTGCTGCAGTCAACGGAAAGATTATACGTCCGCTGCTTGGTGCCGGACGAAGTGAGATTCTCGATTATCTGGCAGAGCTGGGACAGGACTATGTGACAGACAGTACCAATCTGGAAGATGCCTATACGCGAAACAAGTTGCGCTTGAATATACTCCCGCTGCTGCGCGAAATCAATCCCTCTGTCGACGAGTCGATAATGGAAACCGCACACCGTCTGGCCGATGTGGAAACGGTATATAGAAAATCTGTGCTCGAATCGTGTAAACGGGTGATGGAAAATGAAAACAGCATCAGCATACCCCGTCTGCTGGAAGAATCTTCTCCTCAGGCAGTGTTGTTCGAACTCTTATATCCGCTGGGCTTCAATGCCGCTCAGCAAAAAGATGTCTACCGAAGTCTTTCTGCCGAGTCCGGACGTCTTTTCTATTCCAAAACGCACCGTTTGCTGAAAGACCGCAATAACCTGCTGATTCAGAAACTGGAGAACCGTACAGTCTGTATGACTCTTCATCAGAAAGTAGTCGATTTGGCTACGGCAAAAACTTTGCTGCGCCACAAAAATGTAGCTTGTCTGGACAGAAGTAAAATACACGGTCCGCTGGTGCTCCGAAAATGGCAGGCAGGCGACCGTTTCATTCCTTTTGGCATGAAGGGCTTCAAGCGGGTACGCGACTATCTGTGCGACCGGAAATTCTCTCTCTACCAGAAAGAAGAACAATACGTAGTCTGTGCCGGGGAAGATATTGTGTGGCTGGTCAATGAACGGACCGACAACCGCTATCGTGTGACCGATGCAACTACCGCCGTACTTGTCTTGTCGGTAGAACCTTCGGTGGAGTGAGGTTGAAAAAAAGAGATTTTTTCAAAGTTATTTGATGGATATCGTGATATAAACACATAATAATCAAGTCAATGGGGAGGTTTTTAGCAAGCCTGAAAAAATGGTAAATACTACCTGTAAGGTGGAGATTTGGCGTTTTTGCGGGCTTGTTTTCACTCCCGCCTACCTTTGCCAATGTTTCAATCAGTTAAGGGAAAATAGAATACCGCTCTCCCTGCCCGAAGGGTAGGGGTTATGCGTTAGGGATTGCAGGGGAAAGCCCACAGCAAAGCGAGGACTTGCAGCGGAAAGCCCGACCTGAAGGGGAACGCCCAAAATATCAAATGCTGTCAATCACGTTCAGAATAGAATCCGGCTTCTCGACTGCTCTCAAAACAGAATCCGGGTCAAAACCCATATACCCGATATAAGTACGTATAAGGTTATAATGGCGTCTTGCATATGTAGTATCAATGGCACGGGCAGCATTGAAACATATAGGTTCATGATGGGCAATACGGTTCCTAAATTCACGAATAGCCGTCAGATCCTTTAAATATCTGACTGTTTTAAGCCATGTGCCTTGTTTGGGAATATTTTGAGCAATGTCTTGCCACCCACACGATAATTTCTCTTAGTGAAAAGATAAGTCCAGAAGCCAAAAGTAAAGGAAGCAACCATCTTATCATTGTTATAAACGCCCATAGCTGTATATGAATTCTGTGTCTTCTGAATATCGGCAGCATCATGTTCAAGTAGGCCACCAACACGTGCCTGATTGATTATCCAGTTGGTATCATGAAAATAACCTTGATAGTGTATATTGATAGCATTACGCAATATTATTTCAAACATACCTATAACACCATAGAAACGCTGGCTCAACTTGATATTATACTGATAAAGCCGTAAGGTTTTGGTTCTGTCATTGCCACAGGCTTGTGCGTATTTATTTAGTCTTGCTGGTGAAAGAACCCGCAAACATTCATCATATTTCATTTGAAAATTTATTAAAAGTGAAGTTTTTCTTACAAAAATAGAAATTAATGCCTATATTTGCAAGCGTAAGATCCTGCAGTCCCTGCTTGTAAGAGCAAACTACAGGGTTATTGTTTTTTATAGAAGTAAACGTAATTAAATAAAAGGGCAGAACGCTGACACCCTATTATTATCAAGACGGAACACGTACAGCTTATACACGAGTGGGTAATGAAAGTGTGGAATGCAATTCGCAACAACTTCTTTCATTGGTATTAAAGGGTACGCACATGACCTGGGATTCTCTGCCTACACAAGTGGATGCCAACAAACATTCTTTCGTTATCCTTGCCAACACTTTCCGCGAGCAAACCCATCAGGAATGGAACGATAAGTATTTGGAATCATTCGGACTTGTCACATCTGAAGGCAAACTGACCAATGCCGGATTGCTGTTTGTAGACAATTGCACTGTATTCCAATCACGTATTTTCTGCACCCGTTGGACAGGACTTTATAAAGACGATGCAATCAGTTCCGTAGAGCATCGGGCAAATCTTGTATTGCTTTTGAAATATGGCATGGACTTCATCAAGAACTATACCATGAGCGGATGGGTGAAGATGCCGAACTATCGCCTGAATCTCCCCGACTATTCCGACCGTGCTATCTTTGAAGGATTGGTAAACCATCTTATCCATAGAGATTACACAGTAATGGGTGGTGAAGTACATATTGACATCTATGATGACCGGGTAGAATTGGTATCACCAGGAGCAATGCTTGATGGCACACAAATCCAAGACCGGGACATATATAAAGTACCGTCCATGCGCCGGAACCCTGTTATAGCGGATATGTTTACCCAATTGGACTAAATAGCAAGCCTGAAAAAATGGTAAATACTACCTGTAAGGTGGAGATTTGGCGTTTTTTGCGGGCTTGTTTTCACTCCCGCCTACCTTTGCCAATGTTTCAATCAGTTAAGGGAAAATAGAATACCGCTCTCCCTGCCCGAAGGGTAGGGGTTATGCGTTAGGGATTGCAGGGGAAAGCCCACAGCAAAGCGAGGACTTGCAGCGGAAAGCCCGACCTGAAGGGGAACGCCCTAACAGAAAATCAAGAATTTCTAATCTTTTTGGTAAGTAATAGATGATAAATAGCTACCTTTGAAGATGATACAGAAAGAAGAACAATAAATATGAAAGATAATTGGCTTGAAATATACGATATACTTAGTTACTGCATCAACAATGGAGTAATGGAATCAACCTACCAAAGAGAGATAGAGAACTGCTTTAAAATACTCGGCTGGAGAAAGACGAACGGCACTTTGCAGTCACAAGTGCCCATACCTATAGGAAGTAATAACTTCATCAGACCTGATATAGTATTTCAGAAAGAAAATGAGAACGGCAATATCGTACCTGTAATAGCGGTAGAGATAAAGAGACCGGACAACATAAAGAGTGAAAGACAGGAACTGCAACTGTTTTCATACATGAGACAGCTTCGTCTGAACTTTGGATTGTATATTGGAGAGAAAATACAGTTATATTATGATGCTCAGGACAACAAAGAGAATCCAATAGCAACCCCCGTACCTGTAATAAATGAACATATACCTGAGAGTAACAGTTCACAAACAAGAGATACGACTCGATTCTCCTTTGATGGTGGAGCAAAATACTATAACAAAAGAAAGTTTGTACTGGAGATTATAAAGGACTATATCCAAAAACATCCGGGAATAACATTTAATGAAATGGAAAAGGTATTCTATCCGGAAATTCATAGTAGAAGTAGAGGGGTTATCAAGAGATATGAGGAAGTACAGCAAATGGAAACAGCTATCATAATACCGGCACACAATATTCCGGCTTTCAAGCCAGCAAAGGAATTTGTAAAGGAGGTGAGTAAAATAAATTAAAGAAAGATGAGAAAAGAACATGAACTAGCAGACTGTATAAAGTGGGGATGGATATATCACCATACAGGAATACCAACAACCGAAAAAAAAGAGGGTGAAGTGTACATACCTCATTTGAAATTTTATGTATCCGGTTTCCCGACCAGTCCTTTTGGTATAGAATGGATGCGTTTTGAGGAAGATTGTCCCATGCACCCGCTGATAAAGAAAGTACCTCATATTGCATTTGAGGTAAAAGATATAGAAAAGGAAATAAAGGAAAGAGGGCTAACTGTACTAACACCGATAAACTCACCTGCAGAAGGTATATTTGTCGCAATGATAGAACACAATGGCGTACCCATTGAGCTTATTCAATTTGATATCTAATAAACTTTGGAACCTATTTCCCCTGTATCAGAAATTCAGGGGAAAACATCCTTCACGCAGCATATATATGTAAAATCACATCCCTATTCCAAAATCCCGGCTTCTTTTCCTGGTCTGGTCGAGTTCTTCCTCCAGCTGCTTCTTCCGCTGCGGTACCTGGTCGATTTCCGGAACTTAAAGCAACAGAAGAAAAGGTGCGTGCTGAAATGAAGTCTGAAGAACAGGCTAAAGAGCTCCAGGTTCTTCAGGAAGAAAACGACCGATTGCGTAACGAAATCAAAGTTCTTCAGGAGTACAAGGAAAAAGCACACCGGGAACTTTGCCGGGTACGTGATGAACAGAAAACATTCGGAAAAATACACGTGAATACGGAACTATAAACAAAGCAGATTGATAACGTGTTATACTATAAACAAAATAAAGAACAGAAATATGGACAAAATGGAATTAATGATATATCTGCATCGTAACAATAAAATGCAGGTCTATTACAGCTATGGTTTCTATATAGCTCTCCAATTATGAATATAAAATGCCTCTGGCTATTGAAAAGCCGGGAGGCTAAACTGTTTGTATTGATTTATGTAATTATCGTTAATCTATAAAACGCAGAATCTCTTCTACTTCTTTTCTTGTAGGAGCTTCATGATGTTCTCCATCTTCGTAACCGTAAACAATAAGCGCTGCCACTTTTTCGTTTTCAGGCAGGCCAATTCTTTTAGCAATAGCTTCGTTGTTGATTACTCCCAAAACACATGTGGCAACTCCTTTTGCATATGCAGAAAGACAGAATTGCAGACAAGCTATACCGGCATCAAAACACTCCCATGCAGCACTGTCACCCGGAACGGCGTCTTCCGGTTTTACCTTGCCTTCCAAAGAACCGCTTTTACCTGTTACATAGCTTAATACTACTACACCACTTGCTCTGGTGAGTGTTTTAGTATTATACACAAAACCTTGTACGCAGTTGTTGGCAATGTCTTCTATAATAGTCTTGTTATCAATTATATTATACCTTGCTATCTGGTAGTTGGACCAAGAAGGGGCAAACTGACTCAGTTTTACAATCTCTGTAATAAGTTCTCTCGGAATATCCTGACTTTTGTATTTCCGAACACTTCTTCTGTTTTTCAGTAATTGAATTGCATCCATAAACATAATTAAATTTGACATTAACAGCTACAAAAATAATGTAAACAAGATTGTTGGCAAAATCTTATGAACCCGTTATTGCAGAAAAAGTAATTTTCTCATTAGAAACAGTATTAAATTATAAGTTTTTATATACTTTTATCAGTTAGAATAAAAATAAACGAATAAAATACATGAAACAGTTACATATAAAATTGAATGAAAATTCATCTGTAATAAAATGGGCTGATGCACAAGCTGACAGAATAGGAGCAAGAGGACATGTAGGTACTCACTTGGATTGTTACACTAAAGTTCCGGAAAAGCCTGAATACAATATCACTGCAATCGTTCTTGATTGTCAGAATGAAATGCCCAAAGAGGAAGATATTAAAAGTCTTACCACCCTTGAAAATATGGCTTTGCTGTTGCATACTGCCAATTTGGAGAGAAACGAATACGGAACGGAAATATATTTCGCAACAGAAACATTCCTGAACGAGGAAGTCCTTCATACTATTTTGGAGAAGAAACCGCTTTTTATTATCATCGATTCTCATGGCATCGCTGAAAAAGGGAAGAAGCATATAGAATTTGATAAAATATGTGAAGCTAACGGCTGCCATGTAATAGAAAATGTTGATTTATCATGCATCGGCAATCAAAAGAAAGTTCAACTGAAAATATTAATCAATATTGAACACAAGTCAACGGGTAAACCATGTGAATTGTATTCATATAATAACAACCTATAAAAATGGCAAAAGAAAGACAATTAATTATTGACGGTTTTAGAGGATATGCCATAATCTGCATTGTGGCATTGCATTTTCTCAATCATTTCATTTCAATTTATCCAACTGACTATTTATTTCCAAGTTGGTTGAACAAGGCAGTATGGGAGACACTGTATTTCGTTTTTGAAGGAAAGTCATATACAGTATTTGCACTTCTGCTTGGAGTCACATACGGTATTCAATATACCAGACGCAAGGCAAGAGGGGAGAGCTTCAACCTTAGGTTTGTATGGAGAATGCTTGGACTGGTGATTTTCGGTTATATCAATGCTTTGATTTTTCCGGGTGGTGACCCTCTTGTTTCCTTTGCATTATCTTCCGTTATCCTGATAGTCGCATCATTCCTACCGACAAAAGGAGTTCTTTTGCTGGCTGGTCTGCTGCTTGTTCAGCCCATAGAGATATATCACATACTGAACTATTATATTACAGGGGCAGCCCCCGAGACAAAAAATCTGTCCGATGCCTTTTATGTACAATTAGCCCCTTATATCGAGAATGGGAACATTATGGAAATGTTCAAGGCAAATGTAACCATCGGTATGAAGGCTTGTCTGTTATGGGCTTATGATTTCGGAAGGGTAACACAGACCCCCGGATTGTTCTGTTTGGGATATTGGTTGTATATTACAGGCTTCTTCAACAACGGAAGAAAGCATACTCTCAAAAGACTGCCTGTTGTTCTGGTTATTGCCGGAGTGTTATTTTGCATAAGAAACTATGTACCAGATATGCTTGATGCAAATGTACAGGTACAAGCCAAGAAACTGTTTACTGCATGGTATAATCTTGCCGGAACAGGTATTCTGTCTATTGTAGTCTTATATCTGTTACAGAAATATGAAGGGGAAAGGTTATCAAGACTTTACTCATTCGGAAAAATGAGCCTGACCAACTATATAGGTCAGAATCTGGTCGGTTCATTTATTCTACTGCCTTGGGGATTGAACTTGGGAAAATATTTCGATGTAACTTCAAGTCTTCTATTGGCTCTCGTAATAGCTTGTTGTCAGATTTATATATCAAGCATGATTGCAGCAAGATATAAACACGGACCATTGGAAGGTATTTGGCATAAATGGACTTGGATAGGAACTAATAAATAAACATAAAGCCTCCGGCGAGATAACTTGCTGGAGGCTTTATGCATTTGCACACAACACCCAAAATACACAGCAAAACAATGTACAAAATGTTGGTGATACCCCAGATACGGAACTGTAATTTGGTATATGTTTATATCATAGGATGAGTGACACACATTTCAAGACTTTCTTCAGGATATCATGTGAATATAGTAATTGCTGGGTTATGTGTCGTTTTATCCTGTGGTCTTGGCTGTTGGTGCAGCCAGTTGAAACAGGAAAGGGATATGTACAAGGCTGGATATGAAAAGCTGTATAGAGAAATAAAAGAGCCTCAGAAAAAATAATCCTGAGGCTCTTTTATTACTCTATAATTGTTCTTTTAAGCTATTGTACACATTTTCAAGTAAAGAAGAATCGGAATTTGTAATTTGCATAAATTCAGAAGAAATTTTCTCGTTGACAAGAGGCATTGAAATGATAGTGCCATCATAAAAGAAAGCAATATATTTACCCTTTGATAAGCCTGTTGCTTTTTCCAGCTTTTTTATACCTTCTTTTTTGAGTTTCAACATGATGAAGATATTTCCAGAATTATCCGTTTCAAGAGAAACTCCTGATATATCATCAGTAGTCATAAAGGGAGTATCCGACAGCTCTTTACTATTATTGTCAGAAACATAATACCATCCGTTTTCTCTTTCTTTATTATCACATCCTGCAATAACAAAAAGACTTGAAATTAAGACTAATAAGCTAAAATAGATTTTCTTTCTCATAATTATTGAATTTAAATTGTTGCGTATTTGTCAAGCTCTTTGATTCATAGCGATAAGGTATTAAACTTATAGTGCTGAATTATAATATTTAAACGATTACCACTATGTTTCCAAAGTCTAAAGTTACAGAGATTTATTGTATGGCTGATGATTTTTGCAAGGAATTTGCGTTACAACAGGAAAAATATATGATTGAAGACAGTAAAAAGAAGCATCGCAACAAGCCCAACCGCATGAGTGATGCTGAGATTATAGTTATTCTTATTCTGTTCCATTCTGGCGGTTTTCGCTGTTATCTGATAATCAATGACAAGGGTGAAATTCTCAATTTCATGTTTACACCTGCAAACGTAGATGATCGTGAGCCATTGAAACAGGGTAAGTTCGTGGAAAACATTAAGGGAAAACTATGTGCAGATAAAGGATATATTGGGCAGGCTTTGTTTGAAAATCTCTTCCTAAACGGTATTCAGCTTGTTACAAAGGTTAAAAGCAACATGAAGAATTCACTCATGAGTATAGCTGATAAGATTCTGCTTAGGAAAAGAGCCTTGATTGAAACGGTCAATGACGGACAACTGTCTATTTTCTAATCTTATATCGAACTCATGTTAAATTAAATTGATACGAGAAAAGAGCACGAACTTGTTGAATGTATAAAGTGGGGCTGGATATATCATCATACAGGAATACCGACTACGGAAAAGAAAGAGGGAGAAGTATATATACCTCATTTGAAATTTTATGTGTCAGGATTTCCGACCAGTTTTTTCGGTATAGAATGGATGCGTTTTGATGAAGATTACCAAATGTATTCTCTCATACAGGAAATACCTCATATTGCATTTGAGGTACAGAATATAGAAAAGGAAATCAGGGAAAGGGGACTGAGGGTACTTACACCTGTAAACTCTCCGACAGATGGAATAGGGATTGCAATGATAGGGCACAATGGCGCACCGATTGAACTGATTCAATTTGAGAGAGATATGTGATATAAAAAGCTTCCGACGGAATAACTTGAGGATACTCTTTATTGGAGATAGCCTTCGTCTAATCAGTACTTGATATCTTGCTTTTTTATACTGCTATTTCCCCTTAATCGACGTCGTCGGATGTACAAATGGCGTCGTTGGCCCGTTGTTCAGCGCCGTTGGCTTTATAGCCGACGACGTCGGATACAGTCTGTGATTCGTAACGGCGGGCAATGGTTTTACAGATAAACCTAGCCATGATACAAAACCTTGATAAACAGAAAAAGAGTTCTTATGGAAGAAATCTTCTGCCGTAAGAACTCTTTTCTATTGTGGTAAATGAAAATTAGAGTACGCGAGTCAAAATAGCTTTGGCTGTAGCTCCGTCTACCAGACCGTCTTCGCCGAAGTGTACACCTCGTTCGTTAAAACGTTTTTCAATTTCGTCAATTACATCAGTACCGATACCTTCTTCGCTCAGGCGGGTAGTCAGGCCCAAAGAACGGAAGAACTCTTCTGTCTTGCGTATGGTTTCGTCGATACGTCTTTCGTGTGTACCGGATGCCACACCAAAAATACGTTCACCCAGCTGCATGATCTTTGCACCTTTTTCCTTGCGCAGCACATCCATTGTACCCGGCATTACAATAGCCAGTGTATGTCCGTGAGTCAGTCCGCAGAGCGCAGTCAGTTCATGACCAATCATGTGTGTAGACCAGTCCTGACTTACTCCCATCGCGATGAAACCGTTCAGCCCCATTGTAGCTGCCATCATAAAGTCGGCCATCAGCTGATAGTCGTGCTGGTTTTCGCGGATTTTCGGTGCAATCTCTACCAAAGTCTGCAGAATACCTTCTGCCCAGCGGTCCATGATGCGCGATTCTCCGGTTTTAGTCAGATACTGTTCCAATACATGTACGAACGTATCCGAAATACCACATGCTACCTGATGTGCCGGCAATGAGAAGGTCACTTCAGGATCGAGAATAGAGAATACCGGATAGTTGGCATAGAAAGCATATTTTTCTTTGGTTTCATGGCAAGAGATAACCGCTCCGTTGTTCATTTCAGAACCGGTAGCAGGCAATGTCAGTACGGTACCCAAAGGCACAGTATCGTGTGCCTGACCTTTCTTCACCAAATCCCATGCATCGCCTTCGTAAAGCAGACCGGCTGAAATCAGTTTGGTACCGTCTATCACCGAACCACCACCTACGGCCAGCAGGAAGTCCACTTTTTCCTGCTTACCCAGTTCGATAGCCTTACGCAGCGTTTCGATAGCCGGATTGGGTTCAATTCCCCAGAATTCTACAGTCTGGTGCTGGCTCAAAGCCTGCTTCACCTGGTCGTATACACCGTTCTTTTTTACACTTCCTCCTCCGAAAGTAATCATTACTTTTTTATCGGCTGGTATTTCTTGGCTCAGTTGGGCAATCATGCCTTTTCCCATTATCAGTTTAGTGGGATTCTGAAAACTAAAATTATTCATAGATTATTGTTTGTTTTAAAATAGCATACACAAAGGTAGTAAAAAGAACCGATACAGCCAATGGAAATGTCTTTCATCTATGGCCCCGCAGTTATTGCCGTGAATTTATGCGAATGAAAAATGCAGATTTGATGCAAAAATCAGGTGATTTGAGAGGAAATATGCCTGTTCCTTACATTGCAAGATGAAGGGAAAGTCTGTACGTGTAAAAAAAACGGCATGTCTGTTTATCAGTGAGTTATGGTGAAAGATGAAAGATGTGAAGCGTGTTTTGTATAATATTTCTGTAAACACACTAAAAACGCCACCTTTAAAGGTGACACACTTTGCACACTTGCTGCCACATAGCATAAATATCCTTCACATCTTTCACCGGCCTTTTAAACTACAGAAAGACAGAGGAATATGGGTGAAAGATAGACGCAAAATCAATCTTTCACCATCTTTCATCTTTCACCCGGGAAAAATGTGTTTCTGCCTGCGGGTTGATGAGGATTAGTGCGCTATGATAATACAAACTTGATGCAAAATCATGCAAATCGGAGGAGGATACTTTGGCTTCCGATACTGCAAAATGAAGGGAACCGAAAAAACGGTTAAGATATGTTTGCTAATCGGGTAATCAGACCTGTTGTTGGCTTTTCAATGCTTTGACTATCAGTGAGTAATATGAATAGGCTATCCGAAAATAATCCATCAGTGTTTTACGTGTTTCTGTGTGTCGATTTTTCTTAGTATCTTTGAAAATGATTTAAAAAAAAGAATACTGTGGTTTATCTGTCATTGGGATAAAGTAAAGTATTGGTAAACAATAGACAAAAATATGGCAAAAAAAAGCAATACAGCCGACATTGGCTTTGAGAAAGAAATTTGGAAAGCAGCAGACCTGTTAAGAGGAAACCTTGACGCATCGGAATACAAGTCTGTGGTATTGGGACTGATTTTCCTGAAATACATTTCCGACCGCTTTGAAGTGAAATACCACGAACTGCTGGAAGAAGGCGACGGTTTCGAAGAAGACAAAGACGAATATACTTCCGAGAATATCTTCTTCGTGCCACAGGAAGCACGGTGGTCGGTTGTTGCAGAAGCGGCACATACTCCGGAAGTAGGTGCTGTTATAGACAATGCCATGCGACTGATAGAAAAAGAGAATACACGTCTGAAAGGCATTCTGCCGAAAAACTTCGCCCGTCCGGAACTGGATAAGAGAAGATTGGGCGATGTGGTAGACCTTTTCACTAACATTCAGATGAAAGAACACGGCGACTCAAAAGATATTTTGGGCCGTACCTACGAATACTGTCTCTCCAAGTTTGCCGAAGCCGAAGGCAAACTGGCCGGAGAGTTTTATACTCCGGCTTGCATTGTCCGCACGCTGGTGGAAGTGCTTCAGCCTTATAGCGGCCGTGTATACGACCCTTGCTGCGGTTCCGGCGGCATGTTTGTGCAGTCTGCCAAATTCATAGAAGGTCATCAGGGAAACATTAACAATATCTCTGTATTCGGACAAGACAGCAACCCTACTACATGGAAAATGGCACAGATGAATCTGGCTATCCGTGGTATTGAAGCCGATTTGGGAAAATTTGCTGCCGACACTTTCTTCGATGATCAGCATCCTACACTGAAAGCCGATTATATCCTTGCCAATCCTCCTTTTAATTTGAGCGACTGGGGAGCAGACAAGTTGCAGGATGATGTACGCTGGAAATACGGTATTCCCCCTTCGGGCAATGCCAACTTTGCATGGATTCAGCACATGATTCATCACCTCTCGCCGCACGGACGTATCGGTATGGTACTGGCCAACGGTGCTCTTTCTTCGCAAAGTGGCGGTGAAGGTACAATTCGTGAGAATATCATTAAGGCAGACTTGGTAGAATGTATTGTGGCGATGCCGTCGCAGCTCTTCTACACCACAGGTATTCCAGTATCGCTCTGGTTTTTGAATCGCAGCAAGAAACAGGCTGGAAAAATTTTGTTCATCGACGCCCGTCAGATGGGAACAATGGTAACCCGCAAACTTCGTGAACTAACCGAGGAAGACATTCTGCGTATCGCTAAAACTTACAATGAGTTTCAGGCGGGAACATTGGAAAACGAGAAAGGATATTGCGCCGTTGCCACACTCGACGAGGTGGCCAAGCAGGACTATATACTTACTCCGGGACGTTATGTAGGTATAGCCGAAGCAGAAGACGATGGCGAACCGTTCCAGGAAAAAATGGAACGACTCACTTCGGAATTGTCTGAGATGTTTGAGAAGTCACACCAATTGGAGGAGGAGATTAGAAAGCAGTTGGGGAGTATTGGGTTTAAGATTTAAAGCTAGCCTATGAACTGGAATTTATGTACGATTGATTGGACTGCTATTGGATCAATAGCCACTGTTATGGCTATGATTATAGCTTATCGGGCTATTTATGCATCTGTGAAGCAAAATAAAGATAATCAGAGGTTTCAACTTTTACTAGTTCAACGTGAAATTGAGCAAAAAAGATTAGATGAACTGGTTGAAAATATTATGATAATCAACGATTCTATACAGCCTATTATTGTAAAAGATTATTCTGTGAAACTAACAAATGGAATTTTTACTGAGGAAGATAGGCATTTTATAGATGGAATGGCTGCAAAAGACTGTTCGGACAGTAATAGATTACGTATTCAATTAATGAAGTATGATAAAGAAGAAGCTGTAAAGGATGTTTTAATAGCATTGAGAAATCTACGTTTTAAATATGGTGAATGGGTAAGAATCCTTAGCAATTTATATACATTTAAGACGAGCCGATTATATCTCAAGCCCGAACTTGAGAAGATGATTTCTACCATGAAAAAGACGATAGTTGAAATTAATCCCCAAATGGAACAAAATGCCGATCAAATCCTCAGTATAGAAAAAGGTGACTTAGATAAGGCTATCAATTTAATGAGTATATATAGTTATATGATAAATAAGTATATACTGAATAATCGAAAGGTATTTGAAAAAGAGTTATTGGCTTTTGTTAGAAAAGAGCAAAGTAGAATTGATAATATATCTCTCATAAATCAATAAAGTAAATGGGAATGGAAGAGTGGAAAGAATATAAGTTAGGAGATGTGTGTCAGCGTCTAAAAAGTGGTAAAAGTATAAAAGCTGATCAAATTTTAAGACAAGGAAAATATCCTGTAATTGGAGGTAATGGTTTACGAGGATATACAAATGAACCTAATTTTATAGGCGAGGCTGCTATTATTGGACGCCAAGGAGCATATTGTGGAAATGTACGATATTTTAAAGGAGCAGGATACATGACAGAACACGCTATTGTGTTAGTTGGAAACAAATTAACCAATACAAAATACCTATCCTGCAAATTGAGTTTAATGCAATTAGGGCATTTATCTGCACAATCAGCCCAACCTGGTCTTTCTGTTCAACTATTATCTAAACTACCTATTATTCTTCCATCAATTGAAAAACAAAATATTATAGCAAATATTATTCAAACTCTTGACGACAAAATCGAACTAAACCGCCGTATCAATGAAAATTTAGAGCAGCAAGCACAAGCTTTGTTCAAGGCTTGGTTTGTAGATTTCGAACCATTCAAGGATGGAAAGTTTGTAGATTCAGAACTTGGAATGATACCGGAAGGTTGGAAGGTTGGAAATTTTGAAGAGTTTGTTGAAGTTAAATATGGTAAAGACCATAAAAAACTAGCGTCAGGAACTATACCTGTTTATGGTTCTGGAGGAATAATGAGATACGTAGACCGGTATCTCTATAATAAAGAATCTGTTCTAATTCCACGCAAGGGAAGTCTAAATAATGTAATGTATGTAAATCATCCCTTTTGGACTGTAGATACAATGTTCTATACACATATGAAAATAGAAGGAATAGCAAAATTCATTTATCTGCTAATAAGTCCTAAAGATTTATTATCTATGAATAGTGGTTCTGCAGTCCCAAGCATGACGGTTGATATTTTAAATAAGATTGCAATTATAATTCCTCCAACAACAATTTTACAGCAGTTTGAATCTATTGTAAAACCTTTTTTCATAATGGCGGAATCATTGCAGAAAGAAAATCAGAGACTTGCTCACCTCCGAGATACTCTTCTCCCCAAACTAATGTCGGGAGAACTAAAGATAAATGATTTGAGCATTTAAGACTTACTTATATGGAAATGACTGTTGATATAATATTTTCAATACTAAATATGATGCTGTCCGTTACAGCAATTGGGATTGCGATAAAATCGTCACGAAGTACATCAAAAGATGCCACAAGGCAGATTGAAAGTATCAAGCAACTTTCTAAAATACAGATTGAAACTTCTATAAAACAAATGGAAGTTGAGATTCAAAAGAATCTTCTCTTGGCCAAACAAGCTCAAGAAGAATTGGATAAAATAAATAGAATAAATAGTTCCCCTTTAGCAGGCCAAATTGACTGGAAAAGGGAAATGTTACGAAAAAATACGGAAGAAAAGCCTAAAAAAGACTTGGATTTCTATCGCTCTTATACAAACGATCTTAAAGAGATATGCCACAGTTTAACTAAATTGAAAAAAGAGTTGAAATAAATATTACTACAAAAGTCTTAGAATGCTTAATTTTTGCAATAATTTGACAAATATATTGTTTATCTAAATTAAACTTATATATTTGCGCGTAATAATTGATACAATTCGTCGGAATCATGATACTAAGAGCTACAATAGAGAACCTATATTCTTTCATGGAAGAAACCGAAATCAGCTTCGTAGCCGGAAAGAGTACAACACATGGAGAGCAGGTGAGCAGAGCAGAAAAGCGTGACGACATCTCTGTACTGAAAGCCGGTATTATTTACGGAGCCAATGCTTCCGGGAAAAGCAATATTATCAAGGCCGTTTCCATATTGCAAAAGATTGCCTTGTCGGGTGTTCCCAAGAAATACGTAGAACCGTTCAAGTTGGCTAAACCCAACAATAAGCCATCGAAAGTGGAAGTTGAATTCAAGGCTGGCAAAAAGTTTTTTGCGTATGGAGTAGCGTTTACTATCAGGGGAATGGTAGAAGAATGGCTTTACGAAATAACCAGCCGCAGCGATAAAGAAATTTATACACGTAAGGTAACTTCCGATGGCAATGAATTTACTTTTGGAACAGTAAACGGTGATGCAGAAACTTTGCAATTTCTGAAGTTTATAAGTCAAAGCACCCCTTCCACAGACAGTTTCCTTTCCGAATACATCAAGAGAAACGGAAAAGGATTGTCTTTGATGGATGAGGTATACAGATGGATGAAGGAAAGCTTGAAGATTATCTTTCCGGATTCGCGCTATCAGGGTATATCAATCCGCGCAGAAAAAGATGAAAACTTTGCCACAGCTACAAAATCTTTATTGGAATACTTCAATACGGGTATTGTGGATATTCGCCGTATCAAGATACATAAAGAGGATGTGGATTTGCCTAAAGATTTGATTAATGAACTTTTGGCAGAAGCAGAACCGAACAAAAATTTTGTAATTGCTTCGCCAACAGCTTCTACAACTTATTTTTTTGAAACGGATTCGGAGGGAAACACTGTTATCTACAAGCAAAGTGCCATTCATATGACAGATACCTACGATGAGGTTCCATTCGAAATGAATGAAGAATCGGACGGTTCTATCCGCTTGTTAGACTTTATTCCTATGCTGATTGACTTGCGTCTGAACGAAGCCGTATATCTGGTAGATGAAATAGACAGAAGTATGCATCCTATGTTGTCAAAAAAACTGCTGGAATATTACTTCAGCCATCTTTCTACCGAACGTGACACACAGTTGATCTGCTCTACTCATGAATCTAATTTGCTGGATTTGGATTTAATCCGTGCAGACGAAGTCTGGTTTGTGGAAAAAGGACGGGAAGGAGCTTCACACCTTACTTCGCTGGCCGAATACAAACCAAGAGAAGACATACGTAAAGGTTATCTGCAGGGGAGATATGGAGCAATACCTTTCTTTGCACCTGTCCGCAGTTTAAAATGGTAAGAAGCTATGAGAGTACGGAAAGAGTTTAAACGGCGGGAAGGTGTAAAGTCGGCAAGACTGGTCGTAATTGCGGCCGAAGGCAGAAGTACGGAAAACATCTACTTTGAATCGATGAAAGCTTCACTATGTGCTTCGGATGTTCATGTAGAAGTACTTCATCGCGATTCGAACGACTCAAGTCCGGAGAATGTGTATGAGCAGATTCGTAAATTTATGGCAGAATACAACATTGAAGACGACGATCAGTTGTGGATTGTGGTGGATAAGGATAAATGGAAGGATAAGATGCTTTCAACTGTAGCGTTATACTGTGCACAGAATGCCAATCTGCACTTCTGCGTGAGTAATCCTTGTTTCGAACTGTGGCTGCTCTTGCATATAGAAGATGTGGCTACATACGACAAAGAACAAATGGAAGCTCTCTCGAAGAATAAAAAGGTAAATACCCAGAATACCTGGCTGAAAAAACGCCTGAAAGATCTTACCGGACACTATCGTGAATCGGACTATGATGCAACGGAACTTCTTCCGCACATAAATACAGCAATAGAAAGGGCAGAAAAACTGGATACAGTTCCCACTGACAGATGGCCACAAAGGGTAGGTACAAGAGTTTACCTGTTGGCCAAAAGCATAATAGGAAAAACAGAATATACAGACAAATCTCAACGGGGCGGGAAAGAGTAATTTTTTCTTTCTTTGAGTTCCTAAACCAGCTATACGAACAGATACTATGTCATTCACAGAAGAAAACTACGAGAAAGCCGTGATAGCCCTTTTCGAGCAGATGGGCTATACACATCTTTATGGTCCTGATATAGAACGTGATTATTATGTGCCTTTCTATGAAGAACAGTTGACAGACAGTTTGAGTAATGTGAACAAAGGAAAGCCGCAAGTTGCCATCCATGAAGCCATTGCCAAACTGAAAGATATTGATACCGGAAGTCTGGCACAGAAGAATGAACTGTTTATGGACTACCTGCAACATGGCATAGAGGTTTCGTATTTCGACGGTAAGGAACAACGGAATGAGATTGTCTATCTGATAGACTATGCACATGCAGAGCGTAATGACTTCAAGATAGTAAACCAGTGGACATTTGTGGAATACTCTGAAAAGCGTGCAGACATTGTTCTGTTTATAAACGGACTGCCTCTTGTGGTGATGGAATTGAAGTCTCCCTCACGGGAAGAAACGGATGCATCGGAAGCCTATCTGCAACTGCGCAACTATATGAAAGAAATCCCGTCACTTTTCATTTACAATGTGTGTTGTGTGATGAGTGACATGGCTTGCTCGAAGGCTGGAACACTTACAAGCAAAGAAGACCGCTACATGGAATGGAAAACCAAGGACGGTGACTATGAGAGTACGGACTTTGCCGATTATGATACGTTCTTTGAGGGTATTTTTGTAAAGGAGCGTCTGCTGGATATTATCAAGAACTTTATCTGCTTTTCGAAAGATGAATCGGGGGCTGCAAAAATATTGGCCGGATACCATCAGTATTTTGCGGTAAAAAAAGCTATCGAACGGACTAAGATTGCAGTACAGAATGACGGTAAAATTGGGGTGTTCTGGCATACACAGGGAAGTGGAAAATCGTTGTCGATGGTATTCTATGCTCATCTGTTGCAGGACGAAATATCCCAACCTACAATAGTGGTCATCACCGACCGGAACGACCTGGACGATCAGTTATATACTCAGTTTGCCAAATGTAAGGACTTCCTGCGTCAGGTACCCGTACAGGCCAAAAGCCGTGAAAATTTGAAAGCACTGCTGGCCGGACGTGAAGCAAACGGTATTATCTTCACTACCATGCAGAAATTTGAAGAATCGGCAGAACCTCTGTCGCTCAGAAAAAATATTGTGGTGATGACAGACGAAGCACACCGCGGACAGTATGGTTTTGAAGAAAAAATCCGTATGACCAAAAATGAAAAAGGGGAAGACATTGCCAAACGTGTAATAGGTACTGCTAGAATTATTCACGACTGCCTGCCGAATGCTTCGTACATAGGTTTTACCGGTACGCCTATCTCTACGAAAGACAGAGACACAGTAGAGGTGTTCGGAAACTATATCGATATTTACGACATGACTCAGGCTGTAGCCGATGGTGCTACTTGTCCGGTGTATTATGAATCTCGTGTACTCAATCTGAATCTGGACGAAGCAACACTGAAGGCTATTGACGAAGAGTATGATTGGCTGGCTGAAGAGGGAGCGACGGAAGAACAGATAGAGAAAAGCAAACAGGAAATGTCGCATCTGGAAGAGATTTTGGGTGCTCCGGAAACGATAGATTCTTTGTGTCGGGATATTCTGGCACATTACGAAGAGAACCGCCAGTATGAACTGACCGGAAAGGCTATGATTGTGGCCTATTCGCGTTCGATAGCCATGAGTATTTACCACAAATTGCTGGAGCTTCGTCCTGAATGGAATGAAAAGGTAAAGGTGGTAATGACAGGCAGCAACAAAGATCCGGAAGAATGGCACGACATTATCGGCAACAAACAATATAAGAAAGAACTGGCCAAGCGCTTCAAGGATAATAATGACCCGATGAAGATTGCCATTGTAGTGGATATGTGGCTCACGGGATTTGATGTGCCTTCACTGGCTACAATGTATGTGTACAAACCCATGAGCGGACATAATCTGATGCAGGCTATCGCTCGTGTGAACAGAGTGTTCAATGGTAAGGCAGGTGGACTGGTGGTAGATTATATCGGTATCGCAAAAGCGTTGAAGGAGGCCATGCACGATTATACTCGTAGAGACCGTAAGAATTTTGGTAATCCGGATATCAAGGAAACAGCAATGCTTAAATTCCGGGAAAAACTGGAAATATGCCGCGATTTGTTTCACGGATACGACTATAGTAATTTTCAGAATTCTTCGGATTTTGAATGTGCAAAAATCATAAAAGGTGGGGTGAACTTTATCATGTCACCGGACAAACAGGAGCAGCTGTTATTATTCAAAAAAGAAGCTATGCTTCTGCATAACTCACTTACCTTGTGCCGCAGTCTGCTGGACGAGTTACAAAGAGCCGATGCTTCATTCTTTGAGGCAGTCCGTACTCTGCTCTCACGAATGACAGGAAAAGGAAAAGTAAGTAAGCGGGAAATAAATGAAAGAATCGGTGAACTGCTTAAGCAAAGCATAAAAAGTGAAGGGGTGATTAACTTGTTCTCGGATATAAAATCTGAGTTTTCATTGTTTGATGCTGCATTCCTCGATGATATAGCAAAAATGAAAGAAAAGAATATTGCAGTAGAGTTGTTGAAGAGATTGTTGGCTGAGCGTGTCACCTTGTATCAGAGAACAAACATTGTTCAGGCTGAAAAATTCTCAGAACTGCTGAACCGTTCTTTATCGAATTATTTGAAAGGGTTGATTACCAATGAAGAGGTCATACAGGAACTTCTTACATTGGCCAAGGAAATTTCAACTTCTGAGGCTGCCGGAAATGATTTGGGACTGACACGTGAAGAAAAATCATTCTATGATGCTCTGACTAAGCCAGAAGCAGTTCACGATATGTATTCTAACGAAGAATTGGTGGCTATGACAAAGGAACTGACAGAGAATCTTCGTAAAAACCGTACGATAGACTGGCAGAAAAAAGAATCGGTACGTGCCGGTATGCGTAAAATGATAAAACGTCTGCTGAAAAAATATCATTATCCACCTGAAGAAGCAGCCAATGCACTTGAAACAGTTATACGTCAGTGTGAGCAGTGGACAGATAATGAAGTTGTGGAAGGCGCCCCAAGAATGTATAGCCTGCAAAATGATTATGCTTCAATAGCTGCAGAGAATACAGTAAAGTTTCAATGAAATAGTATGATGGACAAAGCTGGATTCTTTCCTTTATGAGAGTTCTTTAGTCTGTCTTTACTTCCTGAATATACCAACAAATAGGGATTGTGTGTCGTAGATAATTTGTCTTATTTTGCAACGGAAAAAATATGAATACAGTAATTAATATGTGTAGAACCAAGATATATAAGCCGACGGATAAAATGAGTGACCTGATTTGCGAGAACTATACCTTGCTGCAGGTGCTGAGTCGTTTTGGCGTATCGCTGGGCTTTGGAGACAAGACTGTACAGGAGGTGTGCGAGATGAACGAGGTGGACTGTACTACCTTTCTCGCTGTAGTCAACTTCCTGACGGAGGAGAATAACCGCATGCAGGATCATCTGAAGGATATTTCTCTGGTAGCCTTGATGAACTACCTGAAGCAGGCTCATTCCTATTTTCTTGACTTCCAGCTTCCTACTATACGTAAGAAACTGATTGAGGCAATAGACTGTTCTACACAGAACGAGATTGCTTTTCTCATTATACAGTTTTTTGATGATTATGTGAGCGAGGTTCGCAAGCACATGGAATACGAGAACGAAAGAGTTTTTACCTATGTCAATGCATTGTTGCGTGGAGAACGTTCCGGCGAGTATAATATCAGTGTGTTTGCCCGTCATCATGATCAGATAAATGCAAAATTGACCGAATTGAAGAATATCATTATAAAATACTATCCGGCCAATGGAGATAACCAACTGTTGAACGCTACGCTGTTCGATATTTTTAGTTGTGAAGAAGATTTGGCATCGCATAACCGGGTAGAAGACTATCTGTTTGTTCCTGCCATCATGGAATTGGAGAAGGAGGTCAGATGAAACCAAGAGAAGTGATAACTGTAGCGGTTGCAGAATCGTCGATGATTGTGCGTCATGGTCTGGTGGTGTTGCTGAAACATTTGCCCGACCTGAATGTGCAGACTATTGAAATTACCTCGAAGGAGGGACTGCAACACTGCATGGAGGCTCATAGTCCTGAGGTACTGATTATTAATCCTCAGTTTGACGGATGGTTTGATGTGGAGACTTTTAAGTCGGAATACGGAAATACAGGCATCAAACTGATTTCGTTGATATATAATGTGGTGGATGCCAATCAGCTGAAGGGGTACGACGGTACGGTGAACCTTTTCGATGATATGGATTCGCTGAATGCGAAGATTGCAGAACTGATGAATCTGGAGGAAGAGGAAAACGACCAGAATTCTTTGAGTCAGCGTGAGAAAGAAATTGTAGGGTGTGTGGTGAGAGGAATGACCAATAAGGAGATAGCGGAAAAGCTGTTTATTTCTATACATACGGTTATTACGCACCGGCGTAACATTACCCGAAAGCTGCAGATACACTCGGCTGCCGGTCTGACTATTTATGCGATTGTCAATAAACTGGTGGAACTGAGTGAAGTAAAAATGAAGTTATAGTGTATTGCAATCCGGGGAGGAACGGAAAATACCAACAAATAGGTATTGATGCAGTCGGCAATAGTTCCTACCTTTGCAGTGTTAGTCATAAAATTACGTAAACCACAAAGTAAAAAGTTAGTTATTAGTTAGTTGTAGCCTGCGAAGTGATTCGCGGGCTACAACTGCTTTAGGGGGATAGGTTGGGATGGGTGTGCAGTAGGCTGTGTCAGTCTTGTTGCAGGCATTCCATTAGGCGGTCGGCTGCTTTTGCTGCATTTCCCTGTTCTTCTTCCAGCAGGGTGACAAACTTGCTTCCGATGATACATCCGGCTGCATGGGCTGCTGCTGCCTGGTAGGTCTGACGGTTGGATATGCCAAAACCAATCATGCGGGGATTTCTCAGGTTCATTGCTTCTATGGATTGGAAATAGGCTTGTTTCTGTGCATCGAAGTCTTGCTGTGCTCCGGTGGTAGCTGCCGAGGAAACCATGTAGATAAAGCCGTCGGTATGTTCATCAATCAGGCGGATGCGTTCTTCGCCTGTTTCCGGTGTAATAAGCATGATTACTTTCAGCTGATAGCGGTCGGCTATGGGCTTGTAGGTGTTCAGGTAGTTTTTAAACGGCAGGTCGGGGATAATCATCCCATCGATACCACAGGTCTGGCAGCTTTGACAAAAGGCTTCGAAGCCATATTGCATGATGGGATTGAGGTAGCCCATCAGAATGAGAGGTATCTGTACTTCACTGCGTATGTCGGCCAACTGGGCGAAGAGTTTTTTCAGTGTCATTCCGTTGCGGAGGGCCTGTGTGGCTGCTGCCTGTATGACGGGGCCGTCGGCCATCGGGTCGCTGAAAGGGATGCCGATTTCTATCATGTCGATACCTTTTTGTGCCAGTGTGCGGATTACTTCAGTAGTCTGTTCCAGGCGGGGAGTTCCTGCACAGAAATAAATAGACAGAATGTCTTGCTTCTTGTTGCTGAATAATTGATGGATACGGTTCATGGTATATTCTGTTTAAATTGTGAAATAAAGTTTTGTAGTAGTGTGGTATCTTTCATGGCGGGTTGAATTTCGAAACCGCTGTTCAGATCGATACCGGCCCATTGGGAGTGCCGGAAGTGGGAGAGGGCTGCCAGACTGTCCGGTCGGAGTCCGCCACTCAGTAGAAAAGGGATGCTTCCCTGATAGTGTGACAACAAACTCCAGTCGAACTGTTTTCCCGAACCTCCATACTGCGGACAGGGGGTGTCGAAGAGGTAGTAATCGCAACAGCTTTCATAGGCTTCGGTCTGCTTTAAATCGGACAGGCTATGAACGGCGAAGACTTTGATGATTCCCAAACCTTCGTTGTGCAGTGACTGGCAAAGCGCGGGTGATTCGTTGCCGTGTAACTGCACGTAATCTAACTGCAGCTCTTTGGCCCGGCGGATGAGTTCATCGAAAGGGGCGTTGACAAATACTCCGACGCGTTTAGCCTTTTGAGGGAGGTAGGCCGGAGTATGGGAAACGTAGCGCGGGGACTTGTGGTAGCAAATGAATCCTATCCAGTCTGCTCCGGCTGTTTCTGTTTGGCGGATGTTGTCGGGGTCGCGCATCCCACAGACTTTGACTATCATACTTGTAATGCTTGAATGAAGTTGTACAATGCTTCTCCCGGACGGGGGGATTTCATAAAGGCTTCTCCCATGAGGAAACCGTGGAATCCGGCCTCGCGGAGTTGTTTTACTGTCTCGGGCTGTGAAAGGCCGCTTTCTGATACTCGGGTAAGTTCTTCGGGTAACAGCCTGGCCAACTGAAACGAAGTGCTCACGTCTGTGTGGAAGGTACCCAGATGGCGGTTGTTTACTCCTACCATGTCGATATGGGGATTGAGGTGATCCAGCTCACTTTCTTCGTGTATCTCGAGCAGGACTTCCATCTGTAACTCATGGGCCAGATGGGCCAGTTCTTTGCACTGGCCGGTGGTGAGGCAGGCTGCAATCAGCAACACGGCATCGGCTCCTTTTAGCTTGGCCTGAACAAGCTGATAGGGGCTGATGATGAAGTCCTTGCGCAGCAGGGGGAGCTGTACGAGTGAACGGCAGGATTGAAGATCTTTCAGACTACCGCCAAAGAACGGTTCATCGGTGAGGACCGAGAGGGCAGAGGCACCGGCCTGCTGATAGGCAGGGGCTATTACTTCGGTCTGGGCATTTCTGTGTATCCAGTCTTTGGAAGGAGAGCGTCGTTTGAACTCGGCGATAATGCCGAAGGGGGATTGTCTTAGTGCCTGTTTCATGCTGATGCCGGGCATGGGAGTATCCAGCAATGCTTCCAGTGCGGAGAGTGGTACGGCTTGTTCCTGAGCTTCTATCTCGCGGCGCTTATGGGCGATAATGGTCTGTAAGATGTCTTCTTTCATACGTTTAGCTGTTTAGTTCGATGAATTTCTTTAAGGTGCGTAATGCTTTTCCGCTTTGCAGTGACTCGCGGGCGATGGCTACACATTCTTCTATTGGTTTTAGTGGTTCCATGGCCTGTATGGCAAAGGAGGCGTTAATCAGTACGCATTCGGTTTGTGCCTTAGTGGCACAGTTGTGCAATACATTGTCGAAGATGCGGGCGGCTTCCTGAGGGGTGTTTCCTCCGAACAGTTCTTCCTGGCGAACGATGTCAAATCCCAATTCGGATGGTTTGTAGATGGTTTCATACCGGTTGGTCATGACTTTAAACTCATCGGTCAGCGAGATTTCATCGTATCCGTCGAGGTTGTTGACTACTGCGAAGCCAACGCCTAGTCTTTGTAAGGTGTTGGTGTAAAGCCTCATCTGGGTGAGGTCTGCTACTCCCAGCAGCTGGTAAGCCGGCAAGCAGGGGTTGACCAGTGGGCCTAACAGATTGAACAGGGTTCTGACTTCCATGGCCTTGCGCACAGGGGCGACGGTCTTCATGGCGGGATTGAAAAGGGGGGCATGCATATAGACCATGCCGCATTTTTCCATGGAGCGGAGGAGTTTATCCTGTTCGTTGGTGAACCGGATGCCGTAACACTCCATGACGTTGCTGGCTCCGCTGATGGAAGTGGCTCCGTAATTTCCATGTTTGGCTACTGGGTATCCTGCTCCGGCTACAATGAAGCAGGCGCAGGTGGAAATATTAAAGGTGTTTTTACCATCGCCTCCTGTGCCTACAATGTCGATGGGACGGTATGCCGAGAGGTCGACTGGGATGCGGGTGCTGAGTAAGGCGTTGCGGAAGCCTATCAGTTCTTCTACCTTAATGCCACGCATCTGAAAGACGGTGAGCAGAGAGGCAATCTGTATTTCGTGGTAGCGGCCGGCGGTGATGTCCTGCAAAAGCTGGCAGGCTTCTTCGCGGCTTAGCTCTTCGTGGTTGAAGAGGCGTTTCAATAGTTCTTTCATACGTCTGTCCGATTAATGGTGAATCCAGTTGCTTATCATTTGTTTTCCATCGGGGGTGAGTACCGATTCGGGATGAAACTGAATACCGTGGATATCCAGTTTTTTGTGGCGTAGTGCCATGATGTAGCCTTCCTGACTGATGGCTGTGATTTCCAGAGATTCGGGAAATCCTTCGCGGTCTACTACCCACGAATGGTATCGTCCTACGGGAATTTCCTGAGGTAAGCCTTCGAACAGATAGTCTGAAGCTATAACTTTTACCGGGCTTTGGATGCCGTGGAAGACTTCGTTCAGATTGGTGAGTTTTCCTCCGAATGCTTCGCCGATGGCCTGTTCTCCTAAGCAGACTCCCAGAATGGGCTTCCGTCCGGCATATGTACGGATGACATCCAGCAGCAGACCGGCTTCGGCAGGAATGCCTGGTCCGGGGGAAAGCAGAATCTTGTCGAAGGCTTCAAGGTCTTCCAATGCAAAGCAGTCGTTTCGCAATACTGTTACTTCTGCACCCAGCTCTTTGACCAGGTGGCTCAGATTGTAGGTAAAAGAATCGTAGTTGTCTATAATTACTATTTTCATATCGTTCGGTGATTGGTTAAAGTTGTTCTGCCAGCTGGATGGCTTTTTTCAAAGCTCCCAGCTTGTTGTTTACTTCCTGTAACTCGTTTTCTTCGTTGCTTTGTGCCACAATACCGCCTCCGGCCTGGAACCAGAGTTCATTGTTGCGGCTGACAAATGTACGGATGGTAATGGCTTGGTTTAATGTGCCGTTCAGTCCGATGAATCCGATGCATCCTCCATAAGCTCCCCGGCTGTGTGGCTCGAGTTCGCTGATGAGTTGCATGGCGCGTACCTTGGGTGCACCGCTCAGGGTACCAGCCGGGAAGGTGTCGATAAATGTGCGGATGGGATTGCTGTCTTCGTCCATATCTCCACTTACTCTGCTTACCAGATGGATGACGTGGCTGTAGTATTGCGGTTCTTTATAGAATTCTACCCGTGCATTATGACAGTTGCGGCTGAGGTCGTTTCTGGCAAGATCTACCAGCATGACGTGTTCTGCATTTTCCTTTGGATCGGCCAGCAATGCCTTGGTCAGTTGCTTGTCTGTTTCTTTATCACCGCTTCGCCGGGTGGTGCCAGCTATCGGGTCTATGGTTGCTTTTCCGTCTTCTATCTTACAGTGCGTTTCGGGAGAGGAACCGAAAATGCGGAATCCGCCAAAGTCGAAATAGAAAAGATATGGAGACGGATTGATGCTGCGTAATGCACGGTAGAGCTTGAAGTCATCGCCTTCGTATCGCTGGATAAAGCGGCGTGATAATACAATCTGGAAAACATCTCCCTGCATGCAATGAGCAATGCCCTGCCGGATGTTGGCCTTGTGCTCTTCGTCGGTCAGTGTGCTGGTAGCAGGACCTACGGCACGGAAGTCGTAGGTGGTATAGTTGCGGTTGTGGATGGCTTTTTCCACTTCGCTGAGGTGTGCCGGTTCTCCTTCTCCCAGCATCTCAATCAAGACCATTTCGCTTTTATAGTCGTTGAATACAATCAGGTATTTGTATAGGATATAAAGAATTTCCGGTGCATCGTTTTTGGCATCAGTGCTGTCTTTTACCTGAATCTTTTCGAAATAGCGTACTGCATTGAATGTGGTGTAGCCATACAAGCCGCAATATCCGGCATATTCTCCTTCGACCTGAAAATGGGAGATGAATTCACGGATGGCTTGTTCTACCTGGTAATCGTCGCTGATGTTCCGTTCTTCTTGTTGGCCGTCGGGAAAGACAAAGGTGGCAATTCCATGATTGATGCGGATGCTGGCGATGGGATTCAGACCGATGAACGAGCGGTTGTTTTCTACACCGTGATAATCGGAACTTTCCATCAGCACACTCTGTGGGAACAGGTCGCGTACTTTCAGGTAAGTGCTTACAGGGGTATGCAAATCGCCCAATAAACTTTTATGGTTGGTAATGTAAGTATATTGTTTCATAAAGCGGATTACTGTAGGTTATAGTTTAGGTAAGTATTTAAATCTTTATCGCCGCGTCCTGATACGGTGAGCACTACGATGTCGGTTGGCTTGAAGGACATTTTGGGGAGGGCTCCCAATACATGTGCCGATTCGAGCGCCGGAATAATTCCTTCGAGACGAGTCAGCTCGTAGGCTGCACGTATGGCTTCGTCATCGTTTACAGCCAGTACGGTAGCGCGACGTTGTGCAGCCAGATTGGCATGCATCGGACCAATGCCCGGATAATCCAGTCCGGCAGAAATGGAGTAGGGTTCCATAATCTGTCCGTCTTCGTCTTGCATGACCAATGTTTTGGAACCGTGGATAATTCCTAAGCGTCCTAGATGGATGGTTGCGGCTGAGAAAGGAGTGTCTATACCTTTTCCTCCGGCTTCGGCCAATACAATCTTTACCCGTTCATCGTCTAAATAGTGATAAATAGTGCCGGCTGCATTGCTTCCTCCACCTACACAGGCCATCAGGTAGTCGGGATAGTCACGTCCTTCGTGCTCCATAAGCTGTTTTTTGATTTCTTCGCTGATGACAGATTGCAGACGTGCTACCATGTCGGGGTAGGGATGTGGTCCGACGGTAGAACCAATTACGTAATATGTATCGGCCGGATGACAGCACCAGTCTCGTATGGCTTCGTTGGTTGCATCTTTCAAGGTCATGTTACCGGAAGTGACCGGATGTACTTTGGCTCCCAGCATTTTCATACGTTCTACATTGACGTGTTGGCGTTCTACATCGGTCTTGCCCATATAAACTACACATTCCATACCCAGCAAGGCGCAGACTGTAGCTGTTGCTACTCCATGTTGTCCGGCACCGGTTTCGGCAATGATGCGTTTCTTACCCATTCTTTTTGCTAATAACACCTGGCCGATGGCATTGTTTATTTTATGGGCTCCTGTATGATTGAGATCTTCACGTTTCAGATAGATTTTACAGCCATATTTTTCGGATAATCGTCTGGACAGGTATAAAGGTGAAGGTCGTCCTACGTAATCGCGCAATAGGGAGGAAAACTCTTGGCGGAAGCTTTCGCTTTCCAGTACTTGCTGGTAAGATTCTTTTAGTTCGGTTACACACCGGTGCAGTATTTCCGGAATGTATGCACCGCCAAATTCTCCATAAAAGCCTTCGTTGTCTACTTGATAAGTTTTCATATTCATCTGTTTTTTTGTTGTTTCGGATAAAGGAAAAAGGGAATAAAAACAAAACGGGCTGCCGTAAAGTACGACAGCCCGTTTTGCTATATCTGAAGATGGTATATACACACGACTGATGCCCTTACGACCTTGTGAGTTGTAAGTAGCGCCACCAGAAGAATGTATTTGTCATCTTATTATTCATAATTGTTTATTTGCTTGTTGTTTCTTTTCGGCAAATATAGAGATAAAGTTTTTATCTTTTGCAATGGAAAAGCAATTTTTTTAGATAATTTTTAATTGTATAGATGTAATTTGTTGTATATTAAAGTGTTTTATGGTTGAAGATATTTTGTGTGTTTTGAGATACTCCATATAAAACAGCAGATATTGCTGTTGGGTACTTGTGAAACCAAAGAAATGACAGTTTGGATAATGTTGTTGATGTGAATATCCTCGATACTATGTATTGAAGTTTTTCTGTTATAAGAAAAATATTTTAACAATATACTTGATTGGTATAATTTTATATCTTTGTAAAAAATACTAAATTAATACAAATAGCTACTTAATCTATTATGAAAGCAATTAAATTCCATTGTTTGCAATATTCCATTGTTTGCGGATTATTGTTAATGTGTCTTCCGGTAAAGGCACAATGGGCTGTTGGTTTGCAAGCCGGTTATACCCATAACTCATTAACCACTTCATCTGGCTATTTTTACGATAGAGTCTATTATCCTCAAGGTGGTCTGACTATCGGTATTCCTGTAAACTATGCATTTACTGAATGGTTTTCTTTGGGCGCTGAGGCTGCTTTTGTACAGAAATCTTATGATGCACGTCGCTCGGGTTATTTTGATATATTGCATGAAAAGGTTCAAAACAATTATTTCTCAATGCCTGTTTATGCGAATTTTTCATTCGGTGGAACACGTTTAAGAGGATTTATGAATGTAGGAGCTTATTGGGGTGCTTGGTTGTCAAGTTATAGGAACGGTGCTATATACTGTAATTTCACTGATAAAACTCCTGATTATGTATTGGGCATAGAAGATGAAAACCATATCTATTATTATGATGAAAAACTGGAATTTGACTCCAGACGAGACAATCGGTTTGAAGCCGGAGCAATGCTTGGAGCTGGTATTTCTTATTTTATATCTTCTAATATTAAGATTTTTGGAGAATGCCGTTATTATTATAGTCTGACAGATATGCAGAAAAATTATATGAAAAAACAGGTTCCCCGCTATAATAATACTTTTGCTTTTCAGGCCGGTTTTATGTTTCTTTTTAATAAGTAAAAAATAATATAGATTTTAAAAATATGAAGTTTAAAGTAATACTTGCAGTGTTGTTATTTTTAGGTTTTGTATCATGTAGAAAAGAAATGCCAAGAATGCAAAATCCTAATAATCAGGTTGTACATAATTGGGATGAACTGTTTGAGTCATATTGGAACGGAATGAATTATCACTATGTATTTTGGGATATTGATTCTACAGATTGGGATAAGGTGTATGATGAATACAAACCTAAATTTCAAGAAATAGCCAAACTTGGTTTTAAAGATATAAAAGTGAATGACAGAGCGGTTGAGTGGATAAAAGATATGTCTGCTTCGCTGATAGACCAGCATCTTCAGATTATAATTAGCCTTCCTGGTAACGAAAAGGATAGGGTTTATCCCCTGTTTCCTCCACTTGAAAATTTGAAGAAAAGGGAGGGGTATCATGAATTACTTCTAAAAGAAAGATTGTATGCATTAATAAAAATGCATAATGAAGGGCGATGGAGCGGACCGTTGCCATTTGTTTTATCTGATGAAGAAGGGAACAATGTCCGGTATTATTCTTCTTGTTTGATAGATAATAAGATTGCATATTTGGGATTTTCCAAATTTTCCTTTTCACAGGATTTATCAAATCAATTAGTGTATCAAATATTTGAATATTATTATGATATGCTTGATAATAACTCTGAATTGAAAGGGGTAATAATTGATTTGAGAGGAAATTATGGTGGTTATTTGAATGATTTGAAATGGGTGCTTGGGAAGTTTGTTAAAGAACCTTTAAAATTTTGTTATACGAGAAAGAAAAACGGCTTAGGGCGCTTGGATTTTACACCATATACTCCTGAATATCTGTATCCTTTTGATTATAAGCGCGAACTTAATATTCCTGTGGTAGTTTTGGCCGATATGAATTCTATTAGTATGGCTGAAATAACAACTCTTGCTGTAATGAATTTGCCAGGTGGAAATGGAGTTTTTATTGGAGAACAGACTTGGGGAGGTAATGGGAATTTAAATTCGGATTTTGATTATACTTATGGGGGGCAGTTTTCTAACCAGAAACTTAATGTGAGTACATGTATGTCGAGCTTAGTTGATATAAATAAAGTATCGTATGAAGGAAGGGGAATAAAGCCTGATATAGAATTGCCACTTGATGTGGAAAAGCTAATTAATGAGCAGATAGACAATCAGTTGGAATATGCGATTAATTATATAAATTCAAAATAAAGAAAGAGAGAGGTAAAATGAGGAATTTTTGGAAGAAATTTAGTTCAACAGAGTGGTGGATAAATGCCTCGGGTGCTACTTTTGGAACAGTTATGGGTATTGTTCTGACAATAGGGGTTACCTATTGGCAACAAATGAAAAATCAGGAAGAAATGACCCGTAAAATAGCTAAAATTACGCTTCATAACATTGATGTGCGGGTGAATAATTTATCAGAATTATTTGATTTTTTTGCTGAAAAAGATTCTATTTATTGGATGTTACAATCTCATATGCCAGATAGCTTGGATAAAATAGATAAGGATACATTGGATTTTTATATGGCTACGCTTATGTGTCGTACATTTCAAGCTTACGATACAAAGTCGGAGGACATTTTTTCCAGTAGTTTTGAAGTTTGGCAGTTTCTGGACAATGAGAAGGTGATAGGGCGTATCAGTAACTGTTATAGCGCTTTAAATATTTGTGAGCAATGGATAACAGAAATCAATGAGAATTTTTTGGAGATTTCTAAAGAGAGATTTGTTGATGCAGTTGCAAATGACAAAAGTTTTAATTCAGTAGAATTTGTTAAAGACTATTTACGAAATCCGGAAGTATTTTATTTCTATAGGAATTTGGTACAAGTTTCAATGGGACACAATGTGTTGAGAACAATTCAAGAACTGAATGATTATAATAAAAAAGTGCTTGGGCTTAATCAGGCTGAATTGGATGATTTAGGAAACTTGTTGGGAGATAATAGCAGTCACATATATTATCAAATGGAAAAAGATTCAGTGTCTCAGGTTTGCGATACGCTTACGCATGATTCTTTGCCTGAAAGATGAGGATTTTAAGTATTTTATAAAGTACAGAATTCGAGACAGTTTTTTCTTGAATTCCTGATAAGCAGAAAAGTGTATTCAGCCAGAGAAACTCTGTTACTGGATACACTTTTTTCTGCCTTTTATGAAAACTAATCCTGATGTTTAATATAAGGATTAGTTTACGTATACTGTTTTAAAATATTTTTCGAACAGGGCTTTTGCTTCGTCCAACTGTTCTGGAGTATTTTGTTTGACATCTTTCAGTTTATATTCCATATTCATCGCTTCATACTTATGTACTCCTAAAGTATGGTATGGAAGAATCTCTATTCGCTGTATGCTTTGATAATCTTTAAAATGATTTCCCAAGGCTTCTATATCTTCATGGAAGAAACTGTATCCTGGTACCAGTACATAACGTAACCAGAAAGGCTTTTGGTTCTCTTCCAACCATGCAGCAGTTTTTAATGTCTGTGTATTGCTCCGTTCGGTCAGGATTTTATGGCGAGTGTCGTTAAACTCTTTGATATCCAATAGTACAAGATCGGCCAGTGAGAGCAGTTCTTTTACATCTTCATTCCAAATACTTCCGTTGGTATCTACACAAATGTGTATACCGGCTTCTTTCAGCATGCGAAACAAAGGGACAAGAGCCTTAGCCTGGAAAGTAGGTTCTCCTCCGCTAAAGGTAATTCCTCCTTTTTTGCCAAAGAATGGCTTTTGGCTGATGGCCATTTTCAGAATATCTTCTGGAGCCGTTTCTTTGCTTTCTCCTTTGGCATCGATTGTATCGGGGTTGGCACAATACAGGCAACGGAAATTACATCCTTGTAAGAAAACTACCAGTCGAATGCCCGGACCGTCGTATGTGCCTAATGATTCATAAGAATGTACTCTAATCATCTGAATTGGTTTCTAAATAAAAATGCCATTTCAGGCAATAGTATCCGTATAGAGTGTTCATTTTTTACTGTCGAATACTGGCTTACCCGAAATGACATTTCTATGTAAGTTATAAAATCAACTTTCTATTACATGCGTTCGTGGAAGCTACGTGAAATTACTTCCAGCTGGTGTTCGCGGCTCAACTTGATAAAGTTTACTGCATAACCAGATACACGGATAGTAAGCTGTGGATATTTTTCAGGATGTTCCATTGCATCTTCCAGCATTTCGCGGTTCAATACGTTTACATTCAAGTGGTGTGCACCCTTCACGAAATAACCATCCATCATTGTTACCAGGTTTTCGATACGGTTTTCCATATCTACGCCCAATGATTTCGGAACGATAGAGAATGTATTACTGATACCGTCCTGAGAATCGCGGTAACGCAATTTTGCTACAGAACTTAAAGAAGCTACAGCTCCGTTCTTGTCGCGTCCGTGCATAGGATTTGCTCCTGGAGCAAAAGCTACACCTTTGGCACGACCGTCTGGAGTAGCACCTGTCTTCTTACCATACATTACGTTAGAAGTAATAGTCAGGATAGAAAGAGTCGGTTTTGCATTCTTGTAGATAGGTAATTTCTTCAATTCTTCGTCGAAGTAGTAGATCAAATCTACAGCCAAGTGGTCTACGCGGTCGTCATCGTTACCGAAGCATGGGAATTCGCCTTCGATTTCGAAACCTTCTGTCAAGCCGATATCATTACGTTTTGCAGTAACTTTTGCATATTTGATAGCAGACAGAGAGTCTACAGCGATAGACATACCTGCTACACCGTATGCCAGGTTGATAACATGATGAGTATCAACAAATGCCATCTGAGCTTTTTCGTAATAATATTTGTCGTGCATATAGTGGATGATATTCATCGCTTCGTTGTATACACGAGCCATTTCTTTCAAGACCTTCTTGTAGTTAGCCAATACTTCTTCGAAGTTCAATACATCGCCGCTCAATACAGGGATGTCTTTTACCATCAATGTTCCGGTGTTTTCGCAACGTCCACCGTTGATAGCCAGCAACAACGCTTTAGCCAAGTTACAACGTGCACCGAAGAACTGGATGTGGCGACCTATATCCTGGTAAGATACACAACAAGCAATACCGTAGTCATCAGAGTTACGCACTTCACGCATCAACTCGTCGTTTTCGTACTGGATAGAAGAGGTGTCGATAGATACCTGTGCACAGAAGTTCTTGAAACCTTCCGGCAATTCAGGGCTCCACAGAACTGTCAAGTTTGGTTCTGGAGAAGGACCGAGGTTGTACAGTGTCTGCAAGAAACGGAATGAAGTCTTGGTAACTTTTGTACGTCCATCGTTGAAGCGTCCGCCGATAGCTTCGGTTACCCATGTCGGGTCACCGGCAAAAATATCAGTGTAAGCTTGCATACGCAGATGGCGAACCATACGCAGTTTGATAACAAACTGGTCGATTAATTCCTGTGCATGTGCCTCATCGATGTTTCCGTGAGCCAAATCGTATTCAATATAAATATCAAGGAATGATGATACATTACCCAAAGACATGGCAGCACCATCCTGTTCTTTTACAGCAGCCAGATAAGCCATATATACCCACTGAACGGCTTCCTGTGCGTTCAAAGCAGGACGGCTCAAATCAAGACCATACTGCTGACCCATAACCTTGATTTCTTTCAGAGCTTTGATTTGCTCTGCTACTTCTTCACGCAAACGGATGCGTTCGTCTGTCATAGGACCAGTCAAATGACGCAAGTCGTCTTGTTTTGCTTCGATCAGGCGATCGATACCGTACAATGCCAGACGGCGGTAGTCACCGATGATACGTCCGCGTGCATAATTGTCTGGAAGACCAGTCAGGAATCCCAAAGAGCGGAAAGAACGAATTTCTTCTGTATATGCATCGAAAACGCCATCATTATGTGTTTTGCGGTAGTGAGTGAAGATATCTTTAACTCTAGGATCTACTTCCACTCCGTTTTCACGACATGCTTTTTCTACAACCTTAATACCTCCGAACGGTTTGATAGCGCGGCGCAATACTTCATCTGTTTGCAAGCCGACAATAACCTCGTTATCCTTATCAATATATCCGGCAGCGAATGATGTAATGGTTGAAACTGTCGATGGGTCGAGTGAGCGTACACCGTTGTTAGCACGTTCTTCAGCCAAAGCTTCCAAACATTTGTTCCATACTGCTTTTGTACGTTCTGTAGGACCTACCAAGAATGAGGCATCGCCTTCATAAGGGGTGATGTTTGTCTTTACGAAATCTGTTACATTGATTTCATGGTTCCAACGACCTTCTTTAAAATTCATTGCCATAGTAAATAAATTAATGTGTTTTATGGTTCAACTTTTAAAACCGTGGCAAAGATACGAATTTAGGTTAATTTTTACAATACCTAAAAATAAGTATATTATTAATTTGTAATGATTGCAATAATGTCGTTTGGAGAGTTCCTGTCAGCTTTATTGGAAATATAAAATGTTGCGTATATCTTCAGTCTTGTTGTTCTTTTAATCTTCGGATTTGCTTTTCTGTTTCGTAGGCATTGTGTTTAATCTTGTCTTTCCGCAAAAACTCTTGTCGGCGAATAGAATCTTCTGCCATTCGTTGTTTGATATAGGTAGAGAAACGTGATTCCCCTTCTTCTGGCTGTGTACGCAGCTTTTGTGAGTTCGGTGTTACATTTTTTTGTGCCTGTTGAGGGGTTGACAAACTATCTGCCTGTGTCTGGTATATAGGAAGAAAAGGTATAAAATGAGGAAACTTGGCACTATCGGCAGCAGTAGGCTGGTATTCCTTGTAAGTTTTCCAGGCATTGGCATGCTTACGGTTGTGTCTGATGGCACGACCTCGTTTAGTCAGCGATTCATATAATAACTTATCGGCATCGAAGACAACCGCAACCGACGGTCCTGCGGGAGTATTGATGCTACTATACATTTCCCCGGTTCCAGGTTTAATGCTTTTCCCATATTCTTCTTGATAATTTTTAAAGGGATTCAGTGTCCAATGAATTTTCCATTGTTTTTTAAGGCTTGGTATTACGTCGTAAACGGGGTTTTCTCCAAAACGAACCCATATTGTATAAGGCTCAGGCCGTACGTAATATTCTATCTTTTTCACCTTAGTCGTGTCGGTTAAACTTCGTGGCATAGATAAATCACTACGGAACTTCATCCATTTTTTTTCAAGAGGAGCATCAATGGGTTGTTCTATCACCTCTTGAGTACCACGGTTGAAATTGAACTGAATCATTTTCACCGCATCCATATTGAGCTTGAGTTCTTCTTCTTTCTGTTGTGCTTGTAAAGTGGTAGGCAATACAGAACCAATGCAACAAAATGTAATGTTCCAGTAACGTTTCGTTTTATTTATAATGTGTATTGCCATGTCTTGTTGTCATTTTCAAACAAAAGTACGAAAATAGATTGAGGATGTACTGTGGTTTGCAAATTTTTAAAAGTCTTTCGTCTTTTGTAACGTGAGGTAGGAAGAATGCTTTTGTTTCAATGCAAAAGTCAGTTTTTTGCGCATATCTGTGATGCATGTGCAGAAAAAAGTTATCTTTGTCCATTGAATACTTAAAAAGAAATATGAATTACGATTTAATCACGATACTTGGTCCCACAGCCTCTGGAAAGACACCATTGGCGGCTTCTCTGGCTGCCCGTATGGGTACAGAAATTATAAGTGGAGACAGTCGTCAGATTTACCGGCGTATGGATTTGGGAACGGGAAAGGATCTTGCCGACTATGTAGTAGACGGGCATCCGGTTCCCTATCATCTTATTGACATAGCCGAACCAGGATATAAATATAATGTATTCGAATTTCAGCGTGATTTCCTTTCTGCTTACGAAGATATGCGGAAACGGGGCTTGTTGCCTATATTGTGTGGAGGTACCGGGATGTACATTGAGTCTGTGCTGAAAGGATACAAGTTACTTCCTGTACCGGAAAATCCCGAACTCCGAACAAAACTGGCCGATAAATCGTTGAAAGAGTTGACAGATATATTGGCTACTTACAAGAAATTGCATAATTCTACAGATGTAGATACTGTAAAGAGAGCTATTCGGGCTATTGAAATAGAAGAGTATTATCTTCATCAGAATGTGGAAGAGCGAGCTTTTCCTGAAATCCGTAGCCTTATTATCGGAGTGGATATTGACCGTGAACTGCGTCGTGAAAAGATTTCCCGGCGTTTGAAGCAAAGACTTGATGAGGGAATGATAGAAGAAGTGCGGGCTTTATTGGAAAGCGGCATTGCTCCCGAAGACCTGATTTACTATGGTTTGGAGTATAAATATCTGACTCTTTACGTGACCGGTGAACTGACTTATGAGGAAATGTACCATCAGCTTGAGATTGCGATTCATCAGTTTGCCAAGCGGCAGATGACGTGGTTCCGGGGGATGGAGCGAAGAGGGTTCACCATTCATTGGATTGATGCAACCTTGCCCATGGAGGAAAAGGTAGACAAGATATTATCGTTAGTTGCAACTCATTAAAACAAATAGAATATGGCAGTAGAACCAACCCGTTGGGGAGTGATATATAATCCGAAAGCAGGAAGCAGAAAAGCGCAAAAGCGCTGGAGAGATATTCGTGCCTATATGGAAAGCAAAAATGTGCAGTTTGATTATGTACAGTCTGAAGGGTTTGGTTCGGTAGAAAGACTGGCCCGTACACTGGCAAACAACGGTTATCAGACGATTGTCATCGTAGGTGGTGACGGTGCGTTGAACGATGCAGTTAATGGTATCATGTTGTCGGATGCTGCAGACAAGCATCAGATAGCACTTGGAATCATCCCCAATGGAATAGGAAATGATTTTGCTAAGTATTGGGGGCTTGACTCGGACGATTACAAGGGGGCAGTAGATGTGCTGATTAACCGCCGTTTGCGTAAGGTGGATGTTGGTGTATTTTGTTCGTTCGACGGAGAGAAACACGTGTCTCGTTATTTCCTGAATGCGGTATATATCGGTTTGGGAGCACGTATTGTACGTATTACCAATGAAACCCGCCGCTTTTGGGGAATACCTTTGATTTCTTACCTGGCCTCTTTGTTTCTGGTTGCCTTCGAGCGTAAATTGTACCGTATGCACTTGAAAGTAAACGGAGAGCACATACGGGGCCGTTTGATGGCTGTTGCCATCGGTAGCGGAAGAGGATATGGATTGACACCAAGTGCGGTTCCTTATAATGGATGGCTGGATGTTTCACTGGTTTACCGTCCGGAGTTGAGAGAACTGATTTCCGGTCTGTGGATGCTCCAGCAGGGGCGTTTGCTGAATCATAAAACCGTGAAACCTTATCGTACACGGAAGGTGAATATATTACGGGCCCAGAATGCGGAAATCAGCCTTGATGGAAGAATTGTCTTCGACCGTAATTTCCCGATAGATATAACCATTGCTCCGGAAGCATTGACATTGATAATTCCTAATTAAGATTATGATACATACAATTTCAGATTTAAAGAATAGTGAGAATTTCTTTCTATTGGCAGGTCCCTGTGTGATAGAAGGTGAAGATATGGCGTTGCGCATTGCAGAACGTATTGTAAAAATTACGGATAAGTTGAATATTCCTTATGTATTCAAGGGTTCATACCGCAAAGCCAACCGTTCGCGTTTGGACTCATTTACCGGTATTGGTGACGAGAAGGCATTGAAGGTACTGGCTAAGGTGCGCGAAATATTCGGTGTCCCCGTTGTGACCGATATACATGCCGCAGATGAGGCTGCTATGGCTGCCGAGTATGTAGATGTACTTCAGATTCCGGCATTCCTGTGCCGTCAGACCGATTTGCTGGTAGCTGCTGCCAAGACCGGTAAGATTGTAAATATCAAGAAAGGTCAGTTTCTTTCGCCCGGTGCCATGAAGTTTGCGGCCGATAAAGTTGTAGAAGCCGGAAATCCACAGGTGATGCTTACCGAACGTGGAACGACTTTCGGTTATCAGGACTTGATTGTAGACTATCGCGGTATTCCGGAAATGCAAAGCTTCGGCCATCCTGTAGTATTGGATGTGACTCATTCTTTGCAACAGCCCAACCAGACTTCGGGAGTGACCGGTGGAATGCCTCAGCTCATCGAAACCGTAGCCAAGGCGGGAGTAGCCGTTGGTGTAGACGGGCTTTTTATGGAAACACACGAAGATCCGTCGGTGGCAAAAAGCGATGGAGCAAACATGCTTAAACTGGACTTGCTGGAAGATTTGCTGGTACGGCTTGTGCGCGTACGCCAGAGCATTTTGTAGTGTAAGCCTGTAATGAGATTATAATTAAGAAAAGCGTATGGAAATTGATGTGCCATTTTCATACGCTTTTTATATAAATGTATAGATACAGATTAAGAATGACAGAAATAGAACTGATGATGCATTTGCATCTGAATAATAAACGCCAGGGGCCTGGAAGTGAGGAGGCTACAAACCTTGCACTGAATTTGGCAGGAGTTGATAAGCAGAAGAAATATAAGATAGCAGATATAGGTTGTGGAACCGGTGCTCAGACCCTGACATTGGCCAAAGCTCTTCAAGGAGAAATTGTTGCGGTCGACTTGTTTGATGAGTTTCTGAAAAAACTTGAAGAACGTTTCGAGAAGGAAGAGGTTGTTGCTTCGGTACGTACACTATCTGCTTCGATGGATAGTCTGCCTTTTACAGAAGAGGAGTTTGATATGATTTGGTCCGAAGGAGCAGTGTACAACATGGGATTTGAAAATGGAGTGAACTATTGGAAAGGCTTTCTGAAGAAAGGCGGTATTCTTGCCGTTTCCGAGTTGTCTTGGCTTACCGGTAAGCGTCCGTCGGAACTGGAAGAATTTTGGGTTGGAGAATATGCCGAAATGGCTCCTGTATCAGAGAAAATCAGAATTCTTGAGAATGCAGGATATAAAGTTCTGGGACATTTTATCCTGTCCGATGAATGCTGGCTGGAAAATTACTACAATCCTCTTCTGGCTTCTCATGCCGGATTTTTGAGCCAGTATGGCGATATGGAAGCAGCCCGTCAGATTGTGGAAACCGACAGAAGCGAAGTTGCTTTTTATCAGAAATACAAAGATTATTATAGTTATGGCTTTTATATCGCGCAAAAGCTATAAGAATTCAGATTATAACTTGCCGAAGGAGATTGTAGAGTTGGGCTTATAAAGTCGGACTCTACAATTTTTCTTTTAAGCCTTGCAGACCGATAAACTTTTTATTGTTTGTATCAGCTACTTGTTTCCTTCTGTTCTGCTTGTCCATAATGAAAAAAATCACTAATTTCACGCCCCATTTTGAATAAATGTATGGTGTCAGAAGAAAATTTATTATCCGATATATTGAATAACTCTCCAAGTGTGGAGCTTCTCAAGCAAAGAAACAGGGAGATTATAGTTTTATTTCTTTACAAGACTTTCTATCGTCACCGCGAGCCGGTGTCTTACGAGGTGTTACGCCGCAATCTGGTAGACTATCTTACTTCGGCCAATCTGGAGAACGACGAAGAAAACGATATTTCCGTATTCGATTCGTATGAGGAAAAAGCATACAAATATATCCAGCGATGGACCGACAAAGGCTTTCTGCGCAATTATCAGGAGGAGAGTGGAGAAGTGTTCTATGAACTGTCCTCGTATACCAGCAAAGCCATCGACTGGCTTATCAGTCTGAAGCGGGAAGAGTTTGTAGGTACAGAGTCGAAATTCATGAACCTCTTCGGGCAGATCAAGGAACTGGTGGAATTTACCAACGAAGATGCCTCGGAACGAATCCGTATGCTGGAACAGAAGAAGATGGAAATCGAACATCAGATTCAGAGTATCCAGGCCGGAGAGAGTGCCGTGGTGTACGAAGAGTATCAGGTTTTGCCCCGTTTCCGCTACATTACCCAGACGGCAAAGGAGTTGTTGTCCGACTTTAAGGAGGTGGAAGATAACTTCAAGGCCATTACCAAATCCATTTACCAGAAACATGCCGAAGGAGATGTGTCGAAAGGAGAGATTCTTGGTTTTACCTTCGATGCACTCGAGAATCTCCAGCATAGTTCGCAAGGAAAGAGTTTCTATGCCTTTTGGGAGTTTCTTATGACACCTTCCTTGCAGGAGAAGTGGGATGAGATGGTAAACGATTTGTACAGTTCGATTGATTCGAAACAAATCCGCCAGGAAGACTTGTTCCTGCGCAATATGAAGGGATACCTGTACAATAGCGGGAAGAAGGTGTATCAGGCCAACGACAAGATGGCCGAAAAGCTGAGCCGTATTATTTGTGAGAGTGGAAAATCGCAGATTATGGCTTCCCAAAGAGTGACTCAGGATATTCAGGCACTCTTGTTGCAACTGGCCGCAAAGAACATAAGGCCGGATATTTCCATCGAACTGGAGACCGAGCCGGAGATTGCACTTCCTATCGAACGGAAACTTACTCTGGAAAAAGCTGTGGAGATAACCTACGACAAGGTGCTGGAGGTAGCCGAAGGAGATATAGCCGAAGCACAACATGCCGAAAGCCTGTTTGCAAACCGTACGATAGACCGCGAGGTGCTCCGGTTGAGGATTGCCGGTGCACTGAAGCGCCGTAAGCAAATCTCCCTGCCGGAGGTAATCGAAGAAAACGGAGGACTGGAGAAAGGCTTGTCCGAACTATTCGGATACATCAGTGTGGTACGGAAGTTCCGTCATCATATTCATCCGGAGCGTACGCAGACCATCCTTTTCAATGCGGAACAACAGAAATCAATTGTCATACCCGAAATTATTATATTACGATGAACTTAGATACAATTATAGCTCCCTACGGCCGCGTGGTGGTACGATTGCTGAAAGGACCGGTGGAGTGTACCGATAAGGCTTTGTGGGAGAATATCCTGAACTATCAGACGGAGATTCAGAAATACCTGTCGCACATCGGACTGGAACTCATCATCAAGCGCGACGAAGGTTTTGCTTATATCAAGCAGATAGTAGACGACGAGGGAAAGACCATCGGACTCATTGCCCGCCAGCAGCTGGGCTTCGAAGTATCGGTGATTCTCATTATCCTGCGTCAGATGCTGGAGGAGTTCGATAGTAACATCGACGAGCTTTACGCTACAGAGCGCTTTGTGAGTGCCGACGAGCTGAAGGAACGCATCGAAATGTTCCTTCCCGAACGCTTCAACCGTGTAAAGTTGCTCAACGAAATCGATTCGTACATCAACCGTATCGTGAGTCTGGGCTATCTCAAGGTCATCAAGCGCGATAATGTAGATACGTATCAGATACACCGCATTATCAAGGAGAAAGTAACATTGGATAAACTACAGGATTTTAAGAATAAACTTCAGGAATATGTTGAGTCTGTTTAGTACCGGTTCCGATGCATCGGGATTCCGTTTGCAATATATGGAGATATACAACTGGGGAACCTTTCACGAGAAGATTTTCCGCATGGAACCCCAGGGAAACAATGCCCTGCTTACCGGAGCCAACGCTTCGGGAAAGAGTACCATTATCGATGCCTTGCTCACCCTCATGGTGCCGGCCAAGAAAGACCGTTTTTACAACCAGTCGTCGGGGGTAGAGAAGAAAGGAAACCGTACGGAGGAAACCTACGTGCTGGGGCATTATGGAAACATCCAGCGCGAGGGAGAGAAGGGTGCCACTACACAGGCCCTGCGCGACCAGTCGGCTTACTCCGTGCTGCTTGCTACGTTTACCAATACGGAGCAGCGTGTAGTGACGATTTTCCAGGTACGATGGTTTTCCGGTGGAGAATTGCGCCGTACCTTCGGACTGGCACATTGTGCTCTTGAGATTAAGCGCGACTTCCAGCCTTTCGACGGCAAGGGAGTATGGCGTCGCCGTCTGGAGAGTGCATACAAGGGAAGCCGGAATATGGTGGAGTTTTTCGAAGGACCGGTGGGCTATGCCGAACGTATGACTCAGCTTTTCGGAATGCGCTCCGTCAAGGCGCTGGGATTGTTCAACCAGATTGTGGGTGTAAAGGTGCTCGACGATCTGGACGACTTTATCCGTACCAATATGCTCGAAGAGCAGAATGCCGAGTCGCAATACATCATGCTGAAAGATAGCTTCAAGACGCTCATGGATGCCAAGACCAACATCGAGAAGGCACGCGAGCAGATTGCCATGCTTACCCCTATTGCCGAGCTGGCGGGAAAGATACAGGAGGCTACAGACCGTATCAAGCAACTTGGAGTAGATCGGGAAACGGCTGAATACTGGTTTGCGCGGAAAACCATCGAACTGGGTGAAGCGCGTATCGACCAGGCTCAGAAGGAAAAGAAACTCTTGCACAAGGAAGAAGATAAGCTCCGTCAGGAGGAAGAGCGTCTGAAAGCGGAAGAACGTACGCTGGCTCTTTCCATTGAAAACGACGAGGTGGGACGCAAGGTAAAGGAGATGGAGCAGGAAATTCTTCACCTGGGAGAACTTCGCGACGAACGTATGCGCAAGATGGACGAGTACAACGAGGTGGCTTCCCAATTGTCGCTCGCGGCCAACCCCGAGAAAGATACGTTCCGGAAGCAACGTGAGGAGACGGAAAAACGCCTTGAACAACTCTCCGGCGAGATAGAAAACCATATCCGCGAGGCCGTGTCGCTGGAAAACGAACGCAATGCCATCGGAGCTGAGATAGAAAGCCATCTGGCTACCATCGAGGCTTTGAAGAAGAACAAGAACAACATCCCTGTGCGCGAATCGGAAATACGCGACTTGATTCTGGCACATACGGGAGCTACGAAAAAGGAAATTCCTTTCATCGGCGAGCTGATTCGGGTAGCCGAAGACCATCTGGAATGGGAAGGTGCCATCGAAAAAATTCTTCATCATTTTGCCTTGCATCTGCTCGTTCCCGAAGAGTATTACCATGAGGTAAACCAGTTTATCAATGAAACCAATCTGAACGGACGTATCACGTATTACCGCTATCGTACATATAATTCGCTGGCGGGTATCGATACGTTTGCGGACACAGAAAACCGGGTTTTAGACAAGATAGAAATACGTTCCGACTCCGTGTACGAAGACTGGATTCGCGATACCATCTTCGAAAAGTATAATTATTCCTGCGTAGACTCGTTGGAGGAATTCGAACGCTATACCGAGAAGGCGGTGACGCGCGAAGGACTGGTGAAGTTCTCGCACGAGAGACATGAGAAAGACGACCGTGCACACGTTGCCCGTAAGGAGAATTACATTCTGGGTTGGGATAATCAGGAGAAGATTGCGCTTCTTCAGCACGAGGTGAAAAAACTCCAGGAGAAAGACATCGAACTCCTTTCGCGGATGAATACCATCGGTGCCGAGCGTCAGAAAGTGCAATATATCTACGATTTGAGCAAGAAGCTGGTCGATGCTTTTGCCGACTACGATGCACTCGACTGGAAAGAGTATGCGCTTCGTCTTCAGGAGAAACAGGCCAACAAGACCGAACTGGAACAGAACAACAACACCATCCAGGCTTTACAGAAGCAATTGGAAGAGGTGAAAAATGCGCTCCAGAAGATATCCAAGGAAGATATAGCCCATAAACTGAAGCAGATTTTCGGTGTAGAACGGAAGATAGAGGAGACTCAGACCGATATAGAGGAGGCACAGAAGCGTATTGCTTCGCTCCGCTCGATGATGCTTACCGACTTCGAACAGGCTTACAAAGACTTGAAGGATTGTACCTACGAAAAGCTGAAGCAGGAGTATACCTCGTTCATGAACCGCAACGACCGCGAGAGAGGGAAGCTGGCCAACGGAAAACGGGAGTTCGAAGATGAGGCTAAGAACCACATACGCACCTTCAAGTATCCGTCGGAGTACATTACGGAGAAGTTCAAGGACTGGCGCTCGGATGTAGACGCTTTGCCCGAAGCCGAACACATCGAGCTGATAGAGGAATACCGGCACTTGCTGGCACGTCTTCAGAAGGAGAACTTGCCCAAGTACGAAAAGCAATTCGACAACTACCTGCAAAAGACACTGATAGACAAGGTGGGCGAGTTCCGTATGTTTTTCATGCACTGGAAAGATGCCATCGACGAGAACATCAAGATGCTCAACGAATCGTTGCAGGGCATTGATTACCGTTCGCGTCCGGTCACTTATATCCAGCTTGTGGCACAAAGTCGGGCTCACGAGGAGGCGCGCGAGTTCCGTAAGCTTATGGATGAGGCTATGCCCAATATCCAGCAGATGAATGCTACGGTAGACGGACGGAAGATTCATTTCCGCGACCATATAGAGCCCTTGATGTCGCGTTTGGAAGACGAGGATTGGCGCAAGAGGGTGATGGATGTCCGTTCCTGGTTCTCGTACAAGGCAGAGGAGTTCAACCGCGAAACCAAGCTCAAGGAAACTACTTACGAAAACATGGGGCACCTCTCGGGAGGAGAGAAGGCACAGCTCACTTATACCATATTGGGTTCTGCCATCGCTTATCAGTTCGGGCTTACCAAAAGTGGAATGCAGGAAAATTCCTTCCGCTTTATTGCCATCGATGAGGCTTTCAAGGCGCAGGACGAAGACAAGGCACGCTATCTGATAAACTTGTGCAAGCAGCTTCATCTCCAGCTTCTGGTGGTAACGCCGAACGACAACATTCATATCGTAGAAAACGATATCTCGTTTGTGTACTTTGTAGAGCGTAAGGAGGAGAAGACTTCATGGCTTTATAGCATGTCGATAGAACAATGGCAGGCAGAGAAGAATCCGGACAGGCTCTTCTGATGTACTACTTACCCGATAGAACGATACTGAACCATTCGGTCAGGAGTGCCTGGCGCTCCGGCTGATGTGGTTCAGTATTTTTTTTCTTGCCACCTTTAAGCCGGGCGACAAAAGATCCGGTTCCATGACCTCCAGATGCATGCGTAGTTCCTCCAGCAATTCCGGGAAATGAACGCATTGCTGATAGGCCAGTTTCATGCAGAGTGCTTTTACTCCGGTAGATTCCTGTACTGAAATCATATGCTTCAAGCAAAACTCGAGGAAAGTACCGTTTATTTCCTCTTTATCAAAAGGTTGTTCGAGCAGAATCGTTAGTATCAAACGGCGTTTCCCGGTATTTGTAGTCTGCATGGCTTCCTCTATCAGTTCCTTTTGTCTGGAGTAAAGCCATGGGGTATGGCAGGCATCAAGATGGGTAAGTATCCATGCGGCATTGGCCGATACACGGAGGTCGGTATGATAGACCCATGTGTATAGTGCATGTATTCCACTCTCGTTTTCCTGGAGCGAGAGCAGAGATATTATTTCCCGGATATCGTTTTCGTGTATTCTTTCGCTTAGTCTTTTCAGAAGGTCGGAATGGTTCATGTCTGTTTGAATATTATTTCTTTTGCAAAGATAGTATTTCATGGAAATCCGGCTCTAACACGATACTACAATCGTCGTCGTAGTCTGTATGGCCCACGTCGCCGGCTCTCTAAACATCGACGTTGTTTTTACGTACGACGACGTCGGATATAGATTTCTTCCGATGGCGGAGACTTTCTCGGCAGATTGCAGAAAGAGTGTCGGCTCTTCGCGGAATAGAAGGAAGAAAGGTAAAATATCAGGTAATTTTTATCGGCCGAATCGGGGAATCTTTTATCTTTGTGGGAGGATGCCTATGAGGATAGAAGGCAGAATCTTGAAAAACAGAAATAGCTTATGTTAGCGTATACTTATGTAGAAAAAGGCCGTTTCGAGTTGCGTGAGAAACCGGTTCCTTGTATAGAAACTTCGCACGATGCACTGGTACGCGTCACGCTGAGCAGTATTTGTACCAGCGATTTGCACATCAAGCATGGTAGCGTACCCCGGGCTGTACCCGGTATTACCGTAGGCCATGAAATGGTGGGAGTAGTAGAGCAGGTAGGCGAGGAAGTCACTTCGGTAAAACCGGGCGACCGGGTAGCGGTCAACGTAGAGACGTTTTGCGGAGAGTGTTTCTTTTGCCGGCACGGCTATGTCAACAATTGTGAAGACCCCGACGGAGGATGGGCGTTGGGATGCCGTATCGACGGAGGACAGGCCGAATACGTGCGGGTTCCTCATGCCAATCAGGGACTGAGCCGTATTCCTGATGGTGTGACCGACGAGCAGGCTTTGTTCGTAGGCGATATTCTGGCTACAGGCTTCTGGGCAACCCGTATTTCGGAAATCACCCCCGACGATACGGTGCTGATTATTGGAGCTGGTCCTACGGGCATCTGTACCCTTTTGTGTGTGAGATGGAAGCATCCGCGCCGCATCATCGTATGCGAAAAATCGGAAGAACGTGCCCGCTTCGTGCGCGAGCATTATCCCGACGTATGGGTGGTACATCCCGACGAGTGCAAAGAAGCGGTACTGGCGCACAGTGCCCATGGAGGAGCCGATGTGGTGATGGAAGTTGCCGGAACCGATGATACCTTCCGTCTGGCCTGGGAGTGTGCCCGTCCCAATGCCATTGTGACCGTGGTAGCACTTTACGATGCCCCTCAGATACTTCCTTTGCCGGAGATGTATGGCAAGAATCTGACGTTCAAGACCGGTGGGGTAGACGGATGCGATTGCGACGAGATACTTCGTCTCATAGCCGGAGGAGAGATTGATACGACTCCTCTCATCACTCACCGTTTTCCGCTCGGGAAAATAGAAGAGGCATACCGTATCTTTGAGAACCGGCTGGATGGAGTGATTAAGATTGCAATAGAAGAACCTGAATAAGGAGGAAATGCGATGAAAAAGTTATTGATGTTCTTGTGCATGTGTATAAGTTTGGGGGCTTGCCGAAGCGGTGCTTCGTGAGTGGACAGACAAGATAGCGCGCCGGGGATACGATACCTCGAAGCTCATCTTTGTAGACCAGACTTCTGAAAAAAACAAATAAACCCGTTCATTCGATAAAGACAAAGAATATGAGAAAGAATTTTGGAACAAAAACATGGTTGTATCCGATGCCGGTATTTATCGTAGCGGCATACGATGCAGAAGGAAAACCCAATGCCATGAACGCGGCATGGGGAGGAATTCATACAGACAATATGGTAGGAATCTGCCTGGCCGAAGAGCATAAAACCACACAGAATATTCTCTCTACAAAAGCATTTACCGTGAGTATGGGCACCGTAGAGCAGCATGTGGCATGCGACTATGTGGGTATCGTTTCGGGCAACGACGAGCCGGATAAATTGGCAAAGGCGGGCTTTCATGTAGTGAAGTCGGAGTTTGTCCATGCTCCGGTTATCGAAGAATTGCCTATGACACTGGAGTGTGAGCTGGTATCGTACGATGCGGAAACCTGCTATCTGGTAGGACGTATCGTGAACATCTCGGCCGACGAGCATATCCTGAGCGAGGACGGAAAGATTGATGTAGCAAAGCTCAATCCTATTCTGTACGATCCCATCCGTCACGACTATCGGGCAATGGGTGGGAAAGTAGGAAAGGCTTTTTCCGACGGACGTGCACTGAAGTAAATTCCATTATCAGGTATAGTTTTAAAAATACAGCAGCTATGGGAAAATTTTTGTTTTCTATTATTTATATTATGATATTTAGCTCTTCTTTTTTAAGAGCTCAGAATGTGTTGAATGAGAAATATGAACGTCATTGGGAATCGGGATACGAGAAGGTGCGGATTATTTCTTATAATATATTTAATGGATTTGACTGGGGAAAAGATATCGACCGTCAGAATCGGTTTGTAGGTTGGATCAGGCAACAAGATCCGGAAATTCTGGCCTTGCAAGAATTGTGTGGCTTTACACAAGAAAGTTTGTCTGCTTTGGCAAAACAATGGGGGCATCCGTATGCCGTGATTGTAAAGGAAAATGGTTATCCGGTAGGGATTACTTCGAAGAAACCGATTGATGTGAAAAAAAAGATGCTGGAAAATTGCGGACATGGTTTGCTTCATGTAAAGACATATGGGTTTGATGTGCTGGTGACACATTTGAATCCCCATAATGCCAATCAGCGTAGGTTGGAGGCTGAGACAATCACGACGTACATCAAAGCACACCAATTGGATACCTGTCTGCTGATGGGAGATATGAACGCTCATTCTCCGTTTGATGCGGATTATATGGAGATGACTTCAACCGATTTATTGATGAAACATGGTGGTAAGGACAGTCCTAATTTATTAGACGGGCATTTTGACTATTCTGTTATATCCCGTTTCCTTTCATACCCTCTTATAGATGTTTGTCAAAAGTTTACCGATGTTTCCGAAAGAGTCTCTTTTCCGACTCCTGTTTTAATGTATCTTTCCAGAAAAGATACGGTCCGTAAACGGATAGGAGAACGATTGGACTATATTTTTGTTACTCCAACACTTGTTTCGGGCGTGGTGGATGCTTTTGTATATAATGGAGAAGATAATGATTTTCTTTCAGACCATTATCCGGTAGGAGTAGATTTATTGTATAAAAAAACAGAGCACTTGAAATAAAACAGAAAGAAGGTAATAATATGAATAATTTTTATGTTCCAGGTTGTGCGCTGATGTCGTACAAACCATATTTAGCTGATAAACTGATACAGTTTCTTGAAACCCGATACGGTAGACCTGAATCTTTTTATACCTGTTGTTTTCAAAAACCTGATATTTCGCCCGATACCCGGATTCTTACTCCGTGTGTGGCTTGTATGGATGTGTATGAGAAACGGGGATATACGGTAGAGTTTCTCCTTTCCGATATAGCCCGAAGCAATGATTTTCCTTTTCCGGATTATGGGGGTATGACAATGAGTATTCAGGATACTTGCTATGCCCGTAAAAGACCGGATGTTCATCAAACCATTCGTTTATTGCTGGAGCGTATGAATATTCGTATCGTTGAGCCGCAGGCCACTTGCTCACATTCCAAATGTTGTGGTCAGACTCTCTATGGTAAGACAGATACTTCTAAGGTAGAGGATTTAATGCGGAAGAGAGCAAATGAAATGCCTTGCGAGAATGTAGTAGTTTATTGTTCTTCGTGTATTGTAAGTATGATGGTGGGAGGAAAAAAACCTCGTTATATTTTGGATTTATTGTTCAATGAGGAAACAGATATGCATTGTTTTACTATTGATGACTGGAATAGAAAACTGAATCTTTTTAAAAGTAAACATACTTGCAGATAACGGGGCAGGTGAAGTTTTTTTATATTATTCTTTGCTTTCCTTTTTCCCCTCGAAGAACTTCTTCCGGTAATACGATTGAGCCGTATACAGCGCCGCCACGGGATTGTTTCCCGTTACCCGGTCTTTGGTGACCAGTGTGGTGACGTATGCATCGGAGTACTTGTAAAACAAGCTATCGTGGCCTACACACAGACCGATGACTACATTCAGCTCCGTCTTCGCTTCGTTGAGCAGACGTGCCTGGAGGATAGGATTGCACATGGCGGCTCCAATTTCTTCGCACTTGGCAGGAATTCCTACCGACGATTTGGCTTGTCCGGCCACTTTGCATATCACCGAGTACGCCTCAAAGCCGTTTGCTCTCAGAATCCGTGCAAAGATGCGTGCCTCGTTTATCAGGCCGATGCAATTGGCAATTCCGATACGGCGGGCACCTATTTTGCGGGCAAACTCCATGATTTCCTGCACGCGCGTCCATTGGCAATATCCTTCGTATTCCACTTCGGCACTCGCTATCATGATGCGCCGGTTATCTCCCTCCTCGTAGCGCTCCAGTGCCCATTGGCGGTCTTCCTCCTTCAGGTTTGTAGTAGGGCAGAAATCCGGATACGTACGGTCTTTATATTTACAATTCTGTGTACCGCAATCTACACAGGTATGCGTTTCGTGTTCTTTTTCCATAAAGCGTTATAAATGGTTTCGGTATGGCAAAGATACGCATTTTCCGAGAAAAAGCCTTTGGCCGTCAGAATAAACCTTGACTATGGATATACTCCATAAACTGTTCCCTGTAGTTTTCGCTTACCGGTATGTACACGTCTTTGCCGAACAAAATGCGGAAGCGTGAAATCTCCCTTATCTTTTTCAGATTTACGATGTACGACCGGTGTACCCTCATAAAATGCGAGGGCAGCAATGAAGAAAGTTTTTGTAAGCTGTTCAGAGTGATGACCGGTTTGGGGCGGTCTTCCAGATAGATACATACATACTCGCTCATTCCTTCTATATACAGAATTTTTTCTTTCTCTATGCGCACCATCTTGTATTCGCTTTTCACGAATAAAGTTTGCCCTTCCTCTTCTTCTTTAGGCGAGTTATGGTTCATCTCATAGATTTTGCGTGCCTTTTCGGCTGCTTTCAGACACTCGGCAAATCCGAACGGTTTGGTCAGATAGTCGATGGCATTGAGGCGGAAACCTTCGATGGCATATTCGGTATAAGCCGTAGTAAAAATCACCATAGGCGGATGAACCAGCGAACGTATAAAGTCCACTCCATTCATATCGGGCATATTGATATCGGCAAAAATAAGATCTACCTGTGAATGCGCCAGTACTTCCGAAGCCTGGATGGCATTCCGGCAGGAAGCCGTTCGGGTAAGAAAAGGAATACGGTCGATGTATCCTTCCAGTTGGGTAAGAGCCAAAGGCTCATCGTCGATAATCAGACATTTCATGATAGTGGAGGTATGATAAGTAAAACATGATACGAGGATGCATCTTCCGTAAGGGTAAACGTATAATTGTTTCCATAAAGCAGATGCAAGCGTTTCTTTATATTCTCTATCCCGATACCGTGATGTTCGTGGGCTGTACAGGTATGCTTGCTATTGTGGCATGCAAAGGCAATTCCCTCGTCGGTACGGGTAATACTCACTTCGATATACGAGCTTTCCTGATAGCTGACTCCATGCTTGAATGCATTTTCCAACAAAGTGATAAAAAGCAAAGGTGGAATCTGGATATCGGGAACAATCACCGGAAAATTGGTCTTTATAGTGAGCTGTTCTGTATATCTTAACCGCATCAGGGCGATGTAGTTTTCGAGAAACTGAATCTCCCGCTCCAGCGAGATACGGCTTTTATTGGCTTCGTACAGCACATAACGCATCAGCTTCGACAATTCGAGAATGGTCTGCTTTGCTTTTTCTCCGTCGATGTCTACCAGTGCATGAATATTATTCAAGGTATTCATGAAAAAGTGCGGATTAAGCTGATACTTCAGATACTGGAGCTCCGATTCCAGATGCTGGTGCTCGAGCTCTTTTAATATCTCCTCATCATGTAGTGATTTGAGAAATAACCGGATCGTAAGGTTGAATCCCACCAACAGAATTGCTACAATGATGTGAATAAGCAGAAAGGGAGGGTGTATGAGTGGAGCCGGATGCATTTCACTTCTTTTGTGGGTAAGTGGAGGGGGATAATCACAATAAGAGCGGATTTGAGGAGCTGATTTCTTCAAGGATATATTGTGCTCTTGGATGTCGGGATTAGGAGAGAATACTTTGAAGCCTTCCGGTAAAACAACAAACAAGAACCCGATTGTAAAAACGAGTGATACAATGTATCCCATGTAATATTTCTTCAGAAGAAGACGGGGAATTAATAAATAATTGTGAATGAGAAATAACAGGAAGAACGGACACATAATGAGCCATACGCCCGATACTTCCTTCCATAATTCATTGGGATGAAAGGTCTTCTCGTTGAGTAAAAAGTTTACGAATGGAGTTCCTAAAATTAAAATCCATATGAAGGCGTAAATAATTTGTTCTAATAAAAGATGCTTGTGTTGGCTTTTCATCATGACATACAATTGTTTTTCGGAAACAAAAATAGAAATACAATGAGCGGTGTTGCAACTAAAATCGGCCAATGGGCTGATTTTACAGACCAACCACTTTTATTTTCAGTTTTATAAAAAAAACGCTTTTACCGGATTAAGTCTGATGATATTCAGCATTGGCCGATAGAATAGAGGCGTTTACTGATTCTATTTTCGGATTGTTTTTCTCCTTTTTACATTTGCCCTCAAACAAAATAGACAGAATATGAGAATGATGAAGCGAACCATATGGGCTTTGTGTGGGGTAATGTGGATGAGTATTCCCGGGTATTCTGCGGGCGATGTACGTTACGATGAACCTCAGAAGCAGGAAACATCCTTTAAAGAAATTCCCAATCCGGAAAAGGCCGCCCGCAAACGGGTAGACGAGTTGGATAAAGTGTTGCATCTTAGTAAAAAGCAGTATAAGAAAATTTATAAACTCCTATTAAAAGAAGAGAGAGATAGGTTGGAGCAGGAGATAGGATATATGTCTATGCGAACAGAGTGTCCATTACCTCCGATGGGAGGAGGATATCCTCCTGCCGGAAGCGGACACCCTGGTGGCTTTAGGGAAGGATTCAAGGGAGAACGCCCTCCGATGCCTCCTCCGGCCGGCGATGAAGAACGGGCGGAAAAAGAAGCCGAACGGATAAAGAAGAGAACGAAAAAGATGCGTAAGATTCTTACCGATGAACAATATGATATATGGCTCACTCTGAAACCCGAGCCGCCTGTAAAGGGGAAGAAGCCTTCCGGCTTCCATCCGGGCGAAGATGAACGACCTTCCTTTCACCCCGATTCTTCTGAAACCTGTTGCGAATGAAAATGAACTGGAAGAAAGGATGGGGCATAGGAGCTATAGTGGCTCTGTGTCTGGTATCGTGTAGCGAAGAAGAAATAGAGTATTATCCTATGGGCAAGAAACATTTGGGAGAGACTTATACCGAATATTCAATTGCTAATATCTGGTCGACCGACTCTGTAAGTCGTATCCCTCTCAATTTTTATGCCGAAGAAGTGACTTCACTTCCGTACGTAGCTTACGATGAGTCGGCTTGTGTGTTTACATTTCATCGGGGAAGTACTGACAAATATCTTATTTCGTGGGATTATGATACAGAAGGAAGTTATGTGGAAGTGCAATATGGACAGAACGGCTTGTGGTATACGGTCAATGCGCAAAAGCATACTGGCACTTACCTCCTGACGGCCAACGACGGCATGGGGGTGAGAATGTGTATCCAAAGCGGCGGATCGATGATACTCAGTGACGATGAAATAAAATATGGTATTGGTGTCACTGTATATAAATTTAAAATTGAAGAGGCAGAACCGGAAAGCACGGAAGAAGATTGCTATCAGGTGAGTGGAAATTGATTCGCATGAATATGTTCTGTGTATAGCAGCCCGCTGGAGGAGGAAGTCGGTTCCTTTCCGGCGGGCATTGCTATTTGGAGAGGTTATAGTAAGCGTATAAAGGCATCGACATCCTCTTCGCGTGTAGCCCAGCTCGTAACGAAGCGTACCATCGTTTCCGTTTCTCCACGCGGTCCCCATAGTTCGAAGGTCGCGTGAGACAAAAGCCGGTCCATCTCTTCGTTGGGTAAGCAGACGAACTGCTGGTTGGTAGGCGAGTCGATAGGAAGTTTGTATCCCTTTTCCACGAAAGCCTTTTTCAACTTCAGGGCAAGGCGTACGGCATGTGCTCCGATGCGTTCGTAAAGCCCGTCTGTAAAGAGCGTTTCAAACTGGATACCCAGCAGACGGCCTTTTGCCAATAAGGCTCCGTGTTGTTTCACCAGGGGGAAGAAGTGCGGAAGACGTTGCGCACGAGGAGCTACCACCGCTTCGCCGAAAAGTGCACCCACTTTTGTTCCTCCGATGTAGAACACATCGCAAAGCCGGGCAATATCCTTAAGCGTTACATCGGTATTTTCGGCCGCCAGTCCGTATCCCAGTCGTGCTCCGTCCATATAGAGCGGTATCTGTGCCTTGCGGCATACTTGGCCCAAAGCTTCCAGTTCGTCGAGGGTATAGAGTGTGCCCAGTTCGGTAGGATGTGAAATATACACCATTCCCGGAGCCACCATGTGTTCGTAGGTCTCGTCACGATAAAAATCCGTGATGTATTTATCTACTTCCTCTGCTTTTATTTTCCCGTCGTGCGAAGGCAGGGTAATGACCTTGTGCCCTGTAGCTTCGATGGCACCCGACTCGTGTACGTTGATGTGTGCCGTTTCCGTAGCCAGTACTCCTTCGTGATGTCTGAGTAAGCCGTCTATTACGGTAGCGTTGGTCTGTGTGCCTCCTACCAGAAAATATACCGCGGCTTCGTTTTGTGCACAAGCCTCACGTATCTTTTCTTTCGCCCGTTGCGTATACGCATCACTTCCGTATCCGGTAGTCTGCTCCAGATTGGTTTCTACCAGGCGCTTCATCACTTCCGGATGTGCTCCTGCCATATAGTCTGTGTCGAAATGTATCATTTGAGTTTTAAGTTTTTAAGTTTTTAAGTTTTTGAGTTTGTGGGTTTGAGTTTTTAGGTTTGAGTTTTTAGGTTTATGCAAAAGTAGGAAAAAGTTTGATTTTAAGTTTTTTAGTTTTTTAGTTTTTGAGTTGGTAGGTTTTAGTTTTTAGTTTGTAAGTTTTGGGAGTGTAATCAATCAACTCAAAATCAAACTCAAGAACTGAGAACCTAAACTCACAAACTTAAAAACTCAAAAACTTATATTGTCATTTGTCACGTTTGTCACGGGCAAGAGCAAACTCACACCTTGTCTCCTAACTCAAAAAAAATACAAGTAAAAAAGGTAGTTTTATCCGTGTTGCGGGTATATCGATGCAGATGGAAAGTCACTACTTTTGAAAAAAAGAAAGTAGACCAGCAAATAAAAGGCAAATCATTATGAGAACAAGTTTACTGATATTCATTACATTTATTTCATTCAATATGGTAAAAGCACAGACTCAAGTCCGGCAGACCGCCGGCAGAGAACAACTGGGCGATTTTGCGCCTAAGTTTGCAGAACTGAACGATGATGTACTCTTTGGAGAAGTATGGAGCCGGACCGATAAACTTGGCTTACGCGACCGGAGTATGGTCACCCTGACGGCTTTGATCAGTTCGGGTATTACAGATTCTTCACTTACTTATCATCTTCAGACGGCCAAGAAGAATGGTATCACCCGTACCGAGATAGCCGAAATATTGACTCAGATTGGATTTTATGCCGGATGGCCCAAGGCATGGGCGGCTTTCCGCCAGGCTAAAGAAGTCTGGAAAGAAGAAAAAGAGCCTTCAGATTCGAAAGAAGCTTTCGAGCAGGAAATGCTTTTCCCGCTTGGTGCACCCAATGATGCCTTTGCACGTTATTTTATCGGACAGAGCTATTTGGCTCCTTTGTCTACCACACAAGTAGGAATATACAATGTTTCTTTTGAGCCGGGATGCCGTAATAACTGGCATATTCATCATGCCGCAAAAGGAGGTGGACAGATTCTTATTTGCATAGCCGGAAACGGATGGTATCAGGAGTGGGGGAAAGAGGCTCGTCTGCTTCAACCGGGTGATGTGGTCAATATCCCTGTGGGAGTAAAACACTGGCATGGAGCCACAAAAGACGGCTGGTTTGCCCATCTGGCTATTGAAGTGCCCGGAGAAGAAACCTCCAATGAGTGGTTGGAGCCAGTGAGCGATACCGACTACGAAGAAATAGAACAACAAAGGTAAAAACGGTAAAACACGAAGCAGCTTTCCGGTCAAGAGGAAGAGAATGCCGTTTCGTGTTTTCTTAGTCTGCTCATTATGTTATACTGGTGATATTGAAACTTCCGTTACGATATTCTCCCGGTGTACATCCTACCCGTTTCTTGAAAATCCGTGTAAAGTGCTGGGGATACTGAAAGCCCAGGCGATAGGCTATTTCACTTACATTTCGTGTTTGAGACAAGATTTCTTCTTTGGCAATATTGATCAGTTTATCCTGAATATATTCCTGTGCGGTACGTCCGGTTTCTTTTTTTACCAGATCACCGAAATAATTGGGAGAGAGACAAGCACGGTCGGCAAAATATTTTACCGTAGGGAGTCCTTGCTCTTGTGGCAATTGGCTTTGGAAATACCAGTCAAGTTCTTCTTCGAATTTTGTCAGCACATCTTTGTTGGCCGTAGCACGGGTAATGAACTGGCGTTCATAGAAACGCATGCAATAGTCCAGAAGCAGTTCGATGTTGCGCACAATGAGTCGGCGGCTATGTTTGTCGATAGGATGTTGGAGCTCTGCTTGTATGTTGGACAGGCAATCCAGATAAATCTGTTTTTCTTCGTCCGAAAGGTGGAGCGCTTCGTTCGAGGCATAAGAAAAGAATGAATACCGTTTGATTTCCCTGCCCAGTGAAGTACCCTGAATCAGATCGGGATGAAAAAGCAGTCCCTGGGCCAACGGGCGTGTTCCTTCTTCCATTTTCACTTCCACTACTTGTCCGGGAGCAAAGCTCGTTACGGTACCCTCCTGATAGTCGTACGGCTGGCGTCCGTAACGTAAATCGCCACAACGGGTTTGTTTCAGAAACAAGGCATATACGCCATAGTTTAGAGTAAAATGAGTAGGATATGTAGTTGCGTTTTTTAAGTCGACTACGGCCACAAGCGGATGTAGCGTTTCCAGTCCGTACAAACGGTTGTATTGGTCTATACTTTTCAGGTTGATGATGTCACTTGTGTTCATGGCATGAAATCTTTTTTATTCGTTCTTTATTTGCAAAGTTAGCGATTCTCTTCCGAACTCTCCCTACCCATATTACGGTTTATAATACATACGGAAACGTTTTTATCAATGTTGGGAGTCATTGTAAGTAGCCTTCTGTAATTTGGGTAATACAATCCGTAAACGAGGTATAGTTTCTTCTTCTTCTTCTTCGGAACTTTGTATCCGAACCAAAAACAGATTATAGTATGAAACAGGGATGGAAAAAATGGGGCATGGTAGCTGTACTGTGCCTGTGGGGAACCACAAAAATGTGTGCCCAGACAAACGGATTAAATAAAGATAGTATGATGGAACAAAAACTGACTCTTACAGAAGAATGGGATAAGACATTCCCGAAAAGCAACCGTGTAGATCATAGAAAGGTAACCTTTCATAATCGCTACGGCATTACGCTGGCCGCCGACCTGTATATTCCGAAGCAGGCAGAAGGGAAATTGCCTGCCATTGCCGTGAGTGGTCCTTTCGGAGCGGTAAAAGAACAATGTAGCGGACTCTATGCGCAGACGCTGGCAGAACAGGGCTTTCTCACGCTTGCCTTCGATCCCTCGTTTACCGGCGAGAGTGGAGGTGAACCCCGCTATGTAGCTTCGCCCGACATCAATACAGAAGACTTTTGTGCGGCGGTAGACTATCTTTCTACCTGTCCCGAAGCCGATGCAGAGAGAATCGGTATTCTGGGCATCTGCGGATGGGGAGGTTTTGCTCTTAATGCGGCGGCTATCGATACCCGTATCAAAGCTACGGTGGCTTCTACCATGTACGACATGACGCGGGTAACGGCCCGGGGGTATTTCGATGCGATGGATGCCGATGCACGTCAGGAACTTCGGAAACAATTGAATGCCCAGCGTACGGAAGATTACAGAAGCGGAACCTATGCCCTGGCCGGAGGTGTAATCGATCCTCTGCCCGATGATGCTCCTCAATTTGTAAAAGATTATTACGCTTATTACAAGACTCCGCGTGGCTATCATGCCCGCTCGCTCAACTCGAACGGCGGATGGAACAAAACCTCTTCGCTTTCTTTCCTCAATATGCCTATCCTGATGTATAGCGACGAGATTCAGAGTGCTGTACTTGTGGTGCATGGAGAAAAGGCCCACTCACGCTACTTTGGCGAAGATGCTTTCAAGAAGCTGAAAGGAGCGAATAAGCGCTTGCTTATCGTGCCCGGTGCCAGCCATACCGATTTGTACGATAATCTGGAAAAGATTCCTTTCGGAGAGATAACGGCTTTTTATCGTGAACATTTAAAATAATTATAAGATGACACTCGACAATTTTTTGCAACATGTCAAGGCACGCCGTCCGCTCGACACTCCCGAGATTTACCGGCTGATGGATGAAATGAACGACGAGGCACGCCGTATTACCTGCCAGATGAACTACACTTACCATACGCAGGAGGAGCTCCGTGTATTATTCTCCCAGCTCACGGGACATCCCGTAGACGATACGTTCCGCGTGTTTCCTCCGTTTTATACCGATTTCGGAAAGAATATCCGTGTAGGCCGGAATGTGTTTGTGAATGCCGGATGTCATTTCCAGGATCATGGCGGGGTAACACTGGGCGATGGTTGCCTGGTGGGGCATAATGTGGTATTTGCCACACTGAACCACGATTTCCGTCCCGAGTACCGCGCCGCTATGTTTCCGGCTCCTATTGTGGTAGAAAAGAATGTATGGATTGGCTCGAATGCCACTATTCTTCAAGGGGTAACTATAGGCGAGGGTGCCATTGTAGCGGCCGGTGCCGTGGTGACGAAAGATGTACCTCCCCGAACGGTGGTGGCAGGAGTGCCGGCAAAGGTAGTGCGGTCTGTAGACTGATGAACGAATGAAAGGAACCGAAAAGACCGAAGAACTTCTTGCGTTGATACGTGAGGGGAAAGCGATCACCCGATCCGGACAGATTCGTTTGGTAGTAAGGTTGAGTATTCCTGCCATCGTAGCCCAGTTATCCTATATCCTGATGCAATATATTGATGCCGCGATGGTGGGAAGTCTGGGTGCCGGTGCTTCTGCCTCTATCGGATTAGTCTCTACTACTACCTGGCTATTCTGGGGACTTTGTACAGCCATGGGTATGGCCTTCTCTGTACAAGTTGCTCATCAGATAGGAAGCGGCAATTTGAAAGAGGCCCGTGCCGTATTGAGGCAAGGCATAGGAGCTGCACTCTTTTTTTCCATTCTTTTAGCCCTTGTTGGAATTGCTTTAAGTGGAGTACTTCCCCGATGGCTCGGAGGAGAGGAGTCGATACGGCACGATGCATCACTTTATTTTCTTGTCTTTTCTCTTTTTTTGCCGGTACTTCAGATGAATTTTCTGGCAGGAGGAATGCTCCGGTGTAGTGGTAATATGCGTGTACCCAGCCAGACCGGAGTGTGGATGTGTGTGGCCGATATCATATTGAACTTCTTTCTGATATTTCCTTCGAGGGAGATACAGATAGGTACGGTATCTGTGTTTGTTCCGGGTGCCGATCTGGGTGTAGCAGGAGCAGCATTGGGTACAGCCTTAGCCGAAACATTTGCTACGGGATATATGGGATGGTATCTTTTTGTCCGTTCTTCGGTGTTACGCCTTACGTCGGAGAGTGGAAGCTTTCTTCCTAAAATGGAAGTCATAAGGAAAGCACTCCACATCGGGTTGCCCATGGGGCTGGAGCATATCGTGATTTGCGGAGCCCAAATAATGACTACCGTCATAGTTGCTCCGCTGGGTATCTTTGCCATTGCCGCCAACTCGTTTGCCATAACCGCCGAGAGCCTTTGTTATATGCCTGGTTATGGGATAGCTGATGCCGCTACCACATTGGCAGGGCAGAGCTATGGAGCCGGACGGTTCGCTTTGACACGTCGGTTTGCTTTCATTACGGTAGGATTGGGAATGGCGGTTATGGGGATAATGGGAGTAGCCATGTATGTATGGGCTCCCCACATTATCGGACTCATGACTCCCGTACCCGAAGTCCGCGAATTAGGAGTCATGGCACTTCGCATTGAAGCCTTTGCAGAACCCATGTTTGCCGCTTCTATTGTATCTTATGGTGTGTTTGTAGGAGTTGCCGATACACTTGTTCCCTGCCTGATGAACTTCTTTAGTATTTGGGCCGTACGTCTTTCGTTGGCCGCTCTGCTTGCTCCGTTGATGGGGCTGAAGGGAGTATGGATTGCGATGTGTGTGGAGCTCTGTTTCCGGGGAGGTATTTTCTTATGCCGGCTCTGTGGTAACCGGTGGATAAAAAATAAATAAATGTAATTTGTAAAACTATTTTACACATGAAGACAGGATGGAACTGTATGTGGACTTTGCTTTTTGTGGCCATGATTGGTATGATGTCGTGCAGCCCCGATGAGAGGGGGTATATGGAAGAAAAACAACCGGTACCTCCTTCAGAAAGTGGAGAAGGGAATGAAGATTATAATAATCCCAATAATGAAGAAGATAAAATGAACAGAACGATACAGATTCGGATAGGAGAGAAGGTTTTCTCTGCTACCCTGGAAGACAATGAAACGGCACGCGCCTTTGTATCCCGTCTTCCTATGACGGTTACGATGACCGAAATGAACGGTAATGAGAAATATTACACCTTGCCCTACTCGTTGCCGGTAGATTCCTATCGCCCGGGTACCATTTATGCAGGTGATTTACTTTTGTGGGGAAGCAATACGGTTGTTTTATTTTACGATCGTCTTTCTTCTCCTTATTCCTATACCCGTTTAGGGAAAATAGATCAGGCAGAAGGATTGGAAACGGCGGTAGGATATAACGATGTAGAAGTAACTTTTGAGTTGAAAAACAATTAAATGGCAACGCATATGGAATTGATAAAAAATACTGAATTTGGAGGAGAACGTCCTCTGTTTGCTTCGCACAATCTCCACCTGGATCATGTAATAATCCGTGCAGGAGAATCGGCTATAAAAGAATGTAGCAATATCCGGGCTACTAATTGCCGTTTTGAAGGAAACTATCCTTTCTGGCATGTACATGGCTTTAGCATCGAGAATTGTTTTTTCGATGTTGGCGGACGCTCTGCCCTGTGGTATTCCGATCATCTTGTCATGAAAGATACCCGCATTGATGCGCCGAAGATGTTTCGTGAGATGTCGGATATAGAGATAGAAAATGTAGAAATAAACGATGCCGATGAAGTATTCTGGCGTTGCCGGAACATCCGTATTAAAGACTTGAAGCTACACGGCGGTACGTATCCGTTTATGTTTAGCAATGAGATATATGTCGACGGATTGGAGAGCGATAGCAAGTATGTGTTTCAATACGTAAAAAATGCAGAGATTCATCATGCACGGATTACCACCAAAGATGCGTTTTGGGAGGTGGAGAATGTGACCATTTATGATTCCGAGCTGAATGGAGAGTATTTAGGATGGCATTCACGGAACCTGCGTCTGGTAAATTGCCATATTACCGGCGAACAGCCACTTTGTTATGCCCATAATCTGGTACTGGAGAACTGTACTTTTGGACCGGAATGCGACCGTGCTTTCGAATACAGCAGTGTTCAGGCTACCATTCGCGGAGCCATTGGCGGGGTAAAAAATCCGTTGTCCGGATGCATCACCGCCGAGAGTTACGGAGAGATTATTCTCGATGAGCACATCAAGGAACCTGCTTCTTGTGAACTGAAACTTTGGGACGGACAAACCTGTTTTGATGATTGAATATGAAGTACGATTTTGATGAGATAATTTCCCGCCGTAATACCTGCTCTTATAAATGGGATGGAGAAAACGGTGAAGAAGTGTTGCCTATGTGGGTAGCCGATATGGATTTCCGTACCGCACCTGCTATTGTACAGGCTTTGCAGGAACGGGTTGCACACGGAATCTTCGGGTATACCCGTGTTCCTGAGGCATACTATGAAGCCGTGTCGGACTGGTTCGGACGGAGACACGGATGGAAGATACCTTGCGAATGGATGATTTATACTTCGGGGGTGGTACCGGCTTTGTCGGCGGTAATCAAGGCTCTGACCGTTCCGGGCGATAAGGTTGTAGTACAGACTCCGGTATATAACTGCTTCTTTTCTTCAATCCGCAACAACGGGTGTGAGTGTGTCACCAGTTCCCTGGTAAGAGAGTGTGACACTTATCGCATAGATTTCGAAGACCTGGAGCGGAAAGTGGCCGGAGCCAAACTGATGGTTCTTTGCAATCCGCACAACCCTGTGGGACGTGTGTGGACAAAAGAGGAACTGGAACGTATAGGTACAATCTGCATTCGGCATGGAGTAACCGTTGTGTCCGATGAAATACACGGCGAACTGGTGTATCCCGGACACGTCTACACACCTTTTGCTTCTTTGTCCAATGAATTTGCCCGGCACTCTGTGACGTGTTTTTCTCCCAGCAAGGCTTTTAATATAGCCGGATTGCAGATAGCTACCATTGTAGCACAGAATGAGGATGTACGCAGAAAAATAGATCGTGCCATCAATATCAATGAAGTATGTGATGTAAATCCTTTTGGCGTAGTAGCAACTCTGGCGGCATATCGGGAAGGCGAGGAGTGGCTCTGCCAGCTGACGGACTACCTGTGGGAAAATTATCAATGCATGAAACGGTTTTGTGCCACCTTCCTGCCTCTTTTTCCTCTGATGAAGCTGGAAGGAACTTATCTGGTATGGATGGATTGCCGGAAGTTGGGCGTTTCGTCTGCTCATTTAGAAGAACATCTGATTCGGGAAGTCGGCTTACATCTCAATGCCGGTACTATGTATGGAGAAGAGGGAGAAGGCTTTATGCGCTGGAATATTGCTTGTCCCCGTGCTTCGCTTATCGAGGGGCTGGAGCGTTTCCGGAGTTATGCAGACAGGCATCTTGAGCCAGCTGAAGCATGTAGAGAAAACAGATAAGATAGGATGCGGCTCGGCATTCCCTTCACTCAAAAGCAAGCTTTTGGCTTGGTACTGCGCTCGCCTTTCACTATCTTTTGAGAAGATAGGAGTCGGCTCGGCATAGGTCAAACTTTGAAAACTTTGTTTTCCGTTTGCCTCTGCACTCGCCTTTCACTATCTTTTGAGAAAATAGGATGCGGCTCGGCATTCCCTTCACTCAAAAGCAAGCTTTTGGCTTGGTACTGCACTCGCCTTTCACTATCTTTGAAGGCGGAAAAAGAAAAGAATTATGCCAGTTATCGAAATAGAATCGCTCCGTCATCCAGGAGTAGAAGTGTTCAGTACGCTTACCGAAGCTCAGTTGCGCAACCGTATCGACCCGCTTCGCGGAATATTCATTGCCGAGAGTCCTAAGGTGATTCGTGTGGCGCTTGATGCCGGTTACGAGCCCGTGGCTCTGCTTTGCGAGCGGAAACATATTGCGGGCGATGCGGCCGACCTGGTGGCACGTATGCCACACTTGCCTGTATATACGGGCGAACGCGAACTTCTTGCCCGGCTCACGGGGTATACCCTGACGCGCGGTGTGCTTTGTGCCATGCGTCGTCCGGCTCCTCTTACGGCCGCCGAGGTATGCCGCGATGCACGCCGTGTAGCCGTAATTCATGGAGTGACCGATACGACCAACATCGGAGCCATTTTCCGTTCTGCCGCCGCACTGGGTGTAGACGGTATTCTGCTCACGCCCGATTCGTGCGACCCCTTGAACCGTCGTGCCGTACGTGTGTCGATGGGTTCGGTGTTTCTGGTGCCTTGGGCGTGGAGCGAGCATCCTTTCCAGAGCCTTAAAGAGGCAGGATTCCGCACGGCTGCTCTGGCACTCACTCAGCGCTCCGTATCGCTCGACCATCCGGCACTGAAAGCCGAGCCTCGTCTGGCACTGGTCTTGGGAACCGAGGGCGATGGACTTCCTGCACAGGCCATCGAGGGAGCCGATTATGTGGTACGCATCCCCATGTTCCACGGAGTAGATTCACTCAATGTAGCCGCCGCTTCGGCCGTAGCTTTCTGGGAACTTCGTGTGCGCTAAGGCAGTTTCCTTGTGTGCGCACACGCTCTGCACGTTATGCGATGCCCAGCAGCTCGATTTCGAAAATCAGGGTAGACCCTCCCGGAATGCCCGGTTGCGAGAATTTCCCGTAGCCCATTTCTGCCGGGATGTACACCTCCCATTTGTCGCCCACACACATGCGTTGCATGGCGATAATCCATCCCTCTATCAGGTCGCTCAGGCGGAAGGCGATGGGTGTTCCTCCGCGGCTGCTGTCGAATTTCTTTCCGTTGATGGTACGTCCGGTATAATGTGCGGTCACGATGCTTCGCGGAGTAGGATGCTTTCCGTCGTTTGCTCCCGAAGCCAGTACCTTATAATAAATTCCTTTTGGCAGAGCCATTACACCTTCTTCCTTAGCTTTGGCAGCCAGCCATTCTTTGTTGGCCTGTATGTATTCCTGTTTTCCCATTTTTAATGATGATTTGGTTTCTGTGCAAATTTATCACTTTTTTCTCATTTTTTAGAAGCCAATTGTCTTTCCGTAAGCAGGCGAAGAATAAGTATCACTACCCCTGATAAGGCTTCCTGCACAAAGCGGGGAGCCTGTGCTTTATCCGGCTGACCCATGCTTGCAGGTTTTTTCGGGCGGTTTCGGGGCGCATAGCCTCTTCGATAGGCATGTATGCAGGAGTAATACCGTCGGCACGGGCAAATCCTGCCTTGAGGAGTGATTCCGTATCGCTGGTTTGTCCGGCTACCAGCCAGACGGGGATGTGCTGCTTCTGTGCGCTTCTCAGAATACGTTCCGGCAACTTGCCCATGAGTGTCTGCCGGTCGGCACGTCCTTCGCCGGTGATAATAAGGTCGGCATTGCTTATTGTTTCGTCGAAGCGGACGAGACGAAGCAAGAGGTCGGCTCCCGATTTTACTTCTGCCCGGAAGTACTGTATGAAGGCATAGCCCAAACCTCCTGCCGCTCCGGCACCCGCTACTTGCGAGGCATCTCTTCCGAGTTGTGCGGCCGAGTGGCGGGCAAAGAGCCGTGCCTGCCGGTCGAGCTGTTCTACCATCTGGGGAGTGGCTCCCTTTTGAGGACCAAACACAAAGGCTGCTCCATTTTCTCCGTAAAGCGGATTGCGTACATCGCTGGCCAGGAGAAAACGGCATGCGGGCATACGGCTTGAGGGCAGTTCGTCGATGCTCTTGCTCCCGGTGAAGCGGTCGGCCAGTGCCTGCAACATACCCTTTCCGGCATCGCTCGTTCCGCTTCCGCCCAGACCTATGATAAACGTGCGGCATCCCCGGCAGAGGGCATCGGCAATGAGTTCGCCTACTCCGTAGGTGGTAGCCACGAGCGGATTCCGTTCGTCTTCTTTCATCAGAGTCAGTCCGCAGGCTCTGGCACTTTCTATCACGGCCGTACCGTCGGGGGCAATTCCGTAAGGGGCAGAGATGCGTTGCATGAGCGGATTGTGCACTTCTGTTTCTACAATGCTTCCGTGCAGAGCCGAAACAAATGCTTCGAGCATTCCTTCGCCTCCGTCGGACATGGGCAGGGTGAGCACTTCTGTGTCTTCTCCGCTTAATGCTTGTGCAAGGGTGCTTTCTACCTCTTCCGAAGTAAGACATCCTTTAAAAGAATCGGTAGCTATTACGATTTTCATAATCAATTCATAGAATGGTAAGGTTATAATCAGTGTTTATGTGGAGCGATAACCTGTTGGAGAAATTTGGCAAAAGCCAGTGTAGATTTCTTCCGGTAGACGCCCTGCGGCCAGAAAAGAAAGCCTTGCGTAGCAAGCCGTTCGACCGATAGAATAGGGATTTTTACCAAATCAGGTTCCTCGTGTACGGCGGCTTCGGTCAGTATGGTAGCCCATTTGCCTCCTTCGAGCAGGCGGATGATGGTCTGTACGTCGTTCACCTCCATGCCGATGTGCAGATGGAGTTTCTTGTTGGTGCAAATTTCTTCAATTTTCTGCCGTGTGGCAAATCCTCTGGCAGGAAGAATAAGAGGGGTTTGCGACAATTTGTTCAGTGTGATGGATGAGATGGAAGCCAGCGGGTGCGACCGGTGGGCGATGAAATACAGACCGGAGGAAAACAGAGGCAATGTGTCGAAGTTGCCATCCAGTTTTTCCGGAAGAAAAGAAAGTACACAATCCATGCGGCCTTCTGCCAGTTGTGCCAGAAGTTCGTCCGAAGTAGCAAATGTAATGTTTATCTTTATCTTGGGATGAGCCTGTGTAAATGCCATCAGGGCATCGGTAAGCAGGGTACTCAGACTATATGTGGCACCGATGTGCAGTTCTCCCGTTTCCAGTTCCTTTAAATCTTTGATGATTTGTTTTCCGCTTTCTGCATCCTGTATGGCTTTTCTGGCATAGGGCAGGAAGGCTTTGCCCGCTTCGGTGGGTACTACCCGCTTTCCGATGCGGTCGAATAGCAAAATATCCAGCTCTTCTTCAAGTTGCTTGATTTGTTGCGAGAGTGTACTCTGTGAGATAAACAACAGGCGCGATGCCTCCGAGAAATTCTGATACTCGTAGGCTTTCTCAAAGTATTTCAATTGTCGTAATTCCATCCTTTTATCAATCGGTTTTATCGATGAATATCATCGAAATATAGTGTTTTGCAAATATAGTATTATTCTTTTCTCCTTTCTATTTTTGCCTCACAAAATAAACGAACCGATAAGGTGATACGAATCAATATCTAAAATCTGAATAAATGATGAAAACTTTGTTGAGTATGATTTTTGCCGGTATATCGGTATTTACGATATCGGCACAGAGTGTAACAAAAGAGGTAACAGACGGCATACGCTATTGCGAAAGCACTTATCCTTACGAAGGAGGCATGCTGATAGCTAACTTTGGTACAGAGCAGCTCAATCCGCTCAATAGCGAAGGAAAAGGATACATCGTGTGGCACAAAGACGGAAAGAACCAGGTGCTGATAGCGGCCGACGGACATTTGTCGGCTCCCAAAGGTATGTGGGTGCACGAAGGTTTTCTCTATGTATGCGATGTGAATAAGGTGATGGTCTACAACCTGGAAGACAAGAGTGCAGAGCCTTATACAATCCAGTTGCCCGAAGGCCATCTTTTTGCCAACGATGTGGTGGTGGACGGAAACTATCTGTATATTTCTGTAACGAATACGGATACTGTTTTCCGTGTAGATATAACTCGCCCGTCTCAGCCGGGAACTCCCGAGGTATGGCTTTCTGTACCGGGACCCAACGGCCTGTTGTTGTACAAAGGTGCGCTTTACGTGGCGTCTTATCCTGCCGATGGGAATACGGCCGACCGGAATGTGGTATATCGTGTAGCCGATATGAAGAATCCTTTGCCGGAGAAGTGGATTGAAACTCCGGGACAATACGACGGACTGGCACTGGCTTCGGATGGTAAGGCTATTTATTTGACAAACTGGACTCCGGCTCAAATCTGCAGAGTTGATTTGGCGACCCGTGAGATGAAGGCTCTTGATGTAGACCTGGCACAACCTCTGGTAGGACCGGCAGACATTTCCGTGATGGACGGTTGCATCTACATTCCCGATCTGCCCAATAGTCGGGTAGTGGTCGTAAAAGAAGCGGAATGAGAGTGAGAACTGGAAAACGTCCTTTTGTTTCGTGAATGGATTTTGAACCGGCGTTGTCGGCTATGCGGTCGGCGACGCCGTTTCCATAATCAACGCCGTTGAATTTACGTCCGGCGTCGTCGGATATACTCCATTGTCAGATGATGTCTTTATACCGTTTGAACCTTTCTGCTAATGGAATGTTATTTCGTAGAAAATGATAACTTTGTATATTCCCTTATTCTAAAATAGAATCTTATGATACCTCCTAAAATTGATCAGTCTACCAAAGAAGAGCGTCAGGCATTTGTAATCGAGGCATGGAAATGTTTGCACGATTGTGAGTCGTGTGGAAAATGTCACATCCTGAAGGGAAAGGATGCGGAAACCCTATATGCCGATTACATTGAAGGGAAACGAACCTACATGGATGTGACACTGGATATACGGAATAAAAGTTACTGATAGGGAGAGTCGTACTTTCTTTGGGGAGTTTGACTTATCGTTTTTACCGATTAGTCTTATCGGAAAAAAAGATTTTTTCAAATAAACCGACTCCTGTTTTTCTTCGTTATGTTTTTAGATCATGAAATAAAAACATAATGAGCACTCAATCTATACATACAAAAGGAAAACGAGCCGTTGTTTTATATTATAGCCATAAAGGAAAAACAGCCGGTTATGCCCGTGAAATAGCCATGTATCTTTGGTCGAAAGGACTGAACGTCAGTTTAAGTGCTATTACGGATTATGATCCGGAACGGCTCAATGAAACGGACTATCTGATTTCGGGATGCTGGACATGCGGATGGTTTGTCGTGGGGCAGCATCCACATGAGCGTTGGAACACTTTTAGCCGGAAAATAGCAGGGCGAGTACCTGCAGAGCATACGCTTCTTTTTACAACTTATAAAATCCGGACTGGCAGCCTTTTCCGTAAAATGAAAAAAGTTTTGGGTATACAGAGTAAACAGAAAGTACCTTATCTGAAATCGAAAACCGGTTTTTTGACCGATGCGGATAAAAAACGGCTGGATGGTTTCATAAATATTTCATCTATTCAGTAATTATTAAAAATGTTGTAGTTATGGAGAATAAAAAACTTACAAGCGCTTCTGGCGCACCGGTTGCCGACAATCAGAATGTAGCAACCGCAGGTCGGCGAGGCCCGATGCTTTTACAGGATGTATGGTTCCTGGAAAAACTGGCTCATTTCGACCGTGAAGTGATTCCCGAACGTCGTATGCACGCCAAAGGTTCTGGAGCTTTTGGTAAGTTTACGGTAACCAATGATATTACGGCATATACCAAAGCCGCTATATTTTCTGCTATTGGTAAGGAAACGGAAGTGTTTGTCCGTTTTTCTACGGTAGCCGGAGAGCGTGGCGCGGCCGATGCAGAGCGCGATATCCGTGGCTTTGCCATTAAGTTTTATACAGAAGAAGGCAATTGGGATTTGGTAGGCAACAATACTCCGGTCTTCTTTTTGCGCGACCCTCTGAAATTTCCCGACTTGAATCATGCCGTTAAGCGCGACCCGCGTACCAATATGCGTAGTCCGCTTAATAACTGGGATTTCTGGACTTCGCTCCCGGAAGCCTTGCATCAGGTAACTATTACCATGAGCGACCGTGGTATTCCGGCTTCTTATCGTCATATGCATGGGTATGGTAGCCATACTTTCTCGTTGATTAATGCACGTGGCGAACGGGTGTGGGTAAAATTCCATTTGCATACCCAGCAGGGCATCAAGAACCTTACCGATCAGGAGGCAGAAGCTATCATCGCAAAAGACCGCGAGAGCCATCAGCGTGATTTGTACGAAAGCATCGAGCGGGGTGATTTCCCACGATGGACAATGTATATCCAGCTGATGACGGAAGAGCAGGCTGCTAATTGTCCGTTTAATCCGTTCGACTTGACCAAGGTCTGGTCGCAAAAACAATATCCGCTGATCGAAGTGGGAGTTCTGGAACTGAATCGTAATCCGGAGAATTATTTTGCCGATGTAGAGCAGGCAGCCTTTAATCCGGCTAATGTAGTGCCTGGTATCAGCTTCTCGCCTGACCGTATGTTGCAAGGCCGACTTTTCTCATATGGTGATACTCAGCGCTATCGTCTGGGTGTAAATCACCACCAGATTCCGGTAAACCGTAGCCGTTGTCCTTTCCTTAATATGTATCACCGCGACGGACAGATGCGTGTAGATGGCAATCACGGTTCTACATTGGGATACGAGCCTAATAGCTTTGGCGAGTGGCAACAACAGAGCGAGTATAAGGAACCGCCTTTGGAACTCGATGGAGCGGCTTACCAGTGGAATTATCGGGAAGATGATTCGGACTATTATTCACAGGCCGGTGATTTGTTCCGCTTGATGAATCCTGAGCAACAGGAGGCTCTCTTCGGAAATACGGCTCGTGCAATGGGAGATATTCCGGATATGATTAAAATCCGTCATATTAAGAATTGTCTGAAAGCCGATGAAAATTATGGTAAAGGTGTAGCTAAAGCATTGGGGATTTCACTGGAGCAAGTTATGGAATAATAGCTCCGGCTTAGAACTATAAATAAAAATCAGCCAACCGATTCGTTTTTATAATTACGAATGGGTTGGCTTTTTTGTATAGATTACATTGTACTTCAAAAGACTATCTGCATTTACAGAATTTCTCTTGCTATCCACGCGCAAGCTTCGGCATCGGCCAGAGCGTGGTGATGATTTTCCAGGCGGTATCCGCAGGCCGCGGCTACGGTATGCAACTGGTGATTGGGGAGTGTAGGGAATACTTTGCGGGCTACGCACAGAGTATCGTAAAACGTGTAGTCGGGATAGTCCATCTGATAGACCCGGAAGACCGCCTTCAGGCAACTCTCGTCGAAAGGGCGGTTGTGTGCCACGAGTGGGAGTCCCTCGATAATCGGTTCAATCTGTCTCCATACATGGGGAAATACCGGTGCATCTTCGGTATCTTCACGGGTGAGTCCGTGTACCTTTGAGCACCAGTAATTGTAATAGTTCGGCTCCGGATTGATCAGCGAGTAAAAAGTATCTGTTATCTTACCGTTTCGTACTACAACTACGCCAACGGAACAGACCGATGAGCGCTGGTTGTTGGCGGTTTCGAAATCGATAGCTGCAAAATCTCTCATGTATCCGTTTGCTATATATCTTATCGTTTGGTCACGGTAATCATAAATGTAACGGCCACTATGGCAATGGAGATTCCTACAATGATGTTTGTGGTGAGTGGTTCGCCAAACATAACTGTTCCGACCACGATGGCCGTAATGGGTTCGAATACGCCAAGTACCGAAGCTTTGGTAGCTCCGATGTTGCGCGAAGCGATGGCAAGTGTAGCCGTAGAAACGATGGTGGGCAGAAGAGCAAGTCCTACGAGGTTGAGCCAGTCTGCTCCGGTAGTGATTCCGGCGGTTATTGCGGTATCGGAACAGAAGATTTTCCCGAGAAATACAATTGCTCCTACCGTAAGGGCATAAAAGGTGAGCAAGGAATTGGATATGCCGGCAATGACCTTGCTACGGTTGATGATGACGATGAAAAGTGCGTACACCAGTGCCGAGGCAATTGAAAGTAATACACCGATGGGATTGATGGTTTGTGAACCGTCGCTTTGTGTCATGATAAGTACCCCACCAAAGGTAGCGGCAATGGCAAGCCATACGGGCCACGAGGGGACGACTCTCAGAAATACCATGATGATGGCTACAAGAACGGGGTAGAGGAAGATGAGTGTAGTAGCCAGTCCGGAAGCGATGTATTCGTAGGCTTCGAAAAGGAAGATACTGCTTGCGGTGTAAAGTAAGCCGAGGGCAAACAACACACCAATCTGCTTTCCGGAAACTTGAAAACTTTGTTTACGGAGTATCAGAAACAATCCTAAAAGTATTACCGCAAAAGAGTAGCGGAAGAAAAGTATGGACTCTGTAGCAGCACCGTTTTTCATCAACGGAACCGCAAACAAGGGATTCAACCCGTATGTAATGCCGGTGATAATTCCTGCCGGATAGCCGATAATGGCATTCTTGCTTAGTTTCTTCATGTGATGGTAGATGTAAATTATTGTGTTTAACCCGTCTTTTGGTGTAGCAAAACCGGGAATATCAGAACTGGAAATGTACAGGCTTGGCAAATTCGGCTTTATGTTCCAGTCCTTTCACGTTACCTAAATTAGTTAACCAGCCGTCAATGTGCTTCAGGTAGAACACTTTGAAGATGGGATTCTGGCGCATATCCTTGTAGAGTGCATTGACGATGGCGCTTTTCTCGATAATGGCATCGCGGATATCCTGACGTTCCTCGAAAACTACTTCGGCCGAGAAACGGATCCATGGAGTCTGTATCTCGTTTTCCTCCAGCTTGCATCCACAAAGTTCTATGGTAGGATTGACCTGTAATTCAGCATAGATTTCTTTCTTTGAGTTGGTGCAGAACCATAGTTTATCGTCTTCCAGCACCATGTATTGCATGGGACGTACCTTCGGTTTGCCATCCAGTCCGATGGTAGCCATGAACTGGATGCCGACGTGGTCCAGATAATCGGCCACTTCGCGTAGGGTAATATTTTCGTTCATCCTTTTTTAATTGGCTTTTAAAAGATAATTGTTTTCGGTGACTTTATGGAATCCAACGCCGGTTAATCTCCTTAACCAGTCCGCTTTCTATTCTAATACGGGTATTCATCTGGAAAAAATCACGACGATTTTCGGGCAAATTGCTCAGATATGTGTACTGGTTTTCGGAAATTGTGTCGCACGGGTCGGAAAAATCCTCACCGCAATCAATGAGTATAAAGTCGTCGGCAAGTTTTAAAGTGGTATTGCCTATTTCCTGATATATGGAGTGATTGTTGAAAGTCGTTGCCCGATAAGTGCCCCCTTCATGGGCGGTAAGGTCCACTCCTCTTCGCTCAATACCACCATTGATTCCTACAAAACCGTCTCTTCTTTCGAGGGAATCTACAACTATGGGTTCGCCTTTAAGCATAAGCGTATCTCCTTTCTGTAGGCGGTTGATGGTAACAGAGTCGTACAGAAACTCTCTGTAAGCCGTAATATCGAGGCTTTTTTCCTGCCGGTTGATGTTCTCACAAACAAAGGCGACCGCTACGGTACAATTGTTGAGCGAATCAATGGAGGAGAACCCGTTTTCCAACGGAACCACACATTGATGGCTTGTTGCCTGATTTCCATCTGCACATCCCATGAGAGAGAGCAGCGAGGTGATGATTAATGCGTAATGTTTCATTTTTTTCTATCGTATTGATGATGTGTTTTGCTTATGGATTTCTTTTGGTAGTAAATGTCCGAATGTATGGAGGTTTATTACCGAAATGCTTACAAATGTACTAAATAGTTTGAATAAAATACCGGAATATGGATTTTATATGAATATGAGATGCTGCCTGCGGAGCAAGGCTATCCGAACCGGAAACAAGAAGAAAGAAATAAAAACCATATCTTTTGATGGTTGAGATGTTTGGGAGTTTTCGTATCTTCGCAAACAAACAAAACAATCGATAGAGTATGAGAAAAAGAATGACTAACCTTTCGGCTACATTGCTGGGAGTTACCGTAGCGGCTTCTACTTTGTTCTCGTGTGGAAGCCAGCAAAAGGAATCACCGATGAAAGCAAAAGTTGAGGAGTATGCCTCTGTGGAATTGAAATCGGATCTTGTAAACAATTTGAGTGACAAGGAGAAAGAACTGGTAAGAATTTTCTTCCAGGTGGGAAAGATTACTGATGATCTTTTCTGGAAGCAGACTTTTGGCGACAAGAGTAAGCTTGATACCCTTACCGATAGCTATGCAAAAGAGTTTGCCATGATTCAGTATGGAGCGTGGGACCGTCTGGATAACAACAAACCTTTCCTGGATGGATATGGCGAAAAACTGGATGTGTGCAACTATTATCCTCACGATATTACCGAAGCGGAGTTTAACGCGTTTGAAGATGCAAATAAAGACTCATGGTATACCGTAATTCGCCGCAATGAAGATGGTTCTTTGAAGAGTGTTTGGTATCATGAAGAGTATGCTCCGGAAATAGAACGTATCTGTTCTTTATTGGAAAAGGGGGTTTTACTGGCAGAAGATCCGGGTTTAAAGAATTACCTTGAAAAGCGAATCGAAGCATTTAAGACGGATGATTATCTGGAGAGTGACCTGGCATGGATGGACATGAAGGATAGCAAGATTGATTTTGTGACAGGACCTATTGAAACTTACGATGATATGTTCCGTGAAACCAAAGCATCGTACGAGTCGTTTATTTTGCTGAAAGATGAAGCCAGAAGCAAAGACCTTGCCAAGTTTGTAGCGATGCTTCCTGCTCTTCAAAAAGAGTTGCCTTGCCCGCCGGAATATAAAACATTTGTACCGGGTACATCGTCAGACCTGAACGTGTATGATGCGGTGTATTATGCTGGTGATTGTAATGCGGGAAGCAAGACGATTGCCATCAATCTGCCAAACGATGAAAGAGTGCATGCATTGAAAGGTACACGCCGTTTGCAATTGAGAAACTCTATGAAAGCTAAATTCGATAAGATTCTCTTGCCTATCGGACAACTTGTCGTTACTCCCGAACAACAGAAGTATCTCAACTTTGATGCATTTTTCTGGAATGTGACTTTCCACGAAGTGGCACATGGACTGGGTGTGAAACAGACTATTCGTACCAATGAAAGTGTAGATGCGGTAATGGGTACGGAAAAGACTTCATGGGAAGAAGCAAAGGCTGATATCTTGGGCTTGTTTATGGTGACTAAGCTGATAGAAATGGGTGAAATTACAAATATTACGGCCGAAGACGCAATGGCTACTTATATTGCGGGTATCTTGCGCTCGGTTCGATTTGGTGCGGCTTCTTCGCATGGTAAGGCTAATATGATGTGCTTTAACTACATGGAAAAAGCAGGTGCATTTGCACGTGATGCCAAAGGTCAGTATGTCATTAATTTTGAAAAGGCAAAAGAGGCAATGAATAGCTGGGCTGCATTGATTCTTCAGACACAAGGCGATGGCAATGTGGAATTTGCCAAGAAGTACAGAGAAGAGAATGGTGGAATTACTCCTGAACTTCAGGCCGATCTTGATAAAATTAATGGAGCGGGTATTCCGCGTGATATTAAATTTATTCAAGGAGAAGAGATCCTTTTGGGAAAAGCTGAATAATTGTAATCTGAAATAATGAAAAATGCGGCTCAAAAATAGTTTGGGTCGCATTTTTTATTTTATGTTTTTATCATGTATATTTCAATGTGATATGTTTTGTTTGTAGGGGTTATATGTCAGGCTTCTTTATTTTTTTCTTCTTTGTCGGATTGTTTTCTGAAAATCTGTGCTGCGATACTTCCTGAAAAGTTATGCCATACCGAAAACATGGCTCCGGGTACGGCTGCCAAAGGGAACATGGCAAAGTGTGTAGCAGCAAGTGATGTAGCCAAGCCAGAGTTTTGCATGCCTACCTCAATGGAGATGGCCGAGCGTTTGGATGGTTCACTTCCACTTAGGGTAGCGAGAGCATAGCCTAATGTCAGTCCGAACACATTGTGGAGAATAACTGCTATGCCCACAATCAGACTACACGAAAGGATACTGGCAGAGTTATGCGCTACAATGATACCGATGATGAATGCAATAGACAGAGTGGAAATCATAGGTAGCAATGGTACTATCCGTTGAGTAGTCTGTCTGAAGTAATGATTGGCGGCAACACCCAATACAATAGGGACAATTACTACTTGTACGATACTTAAAAACATACCTGCTATGTCTACTTCCACCGATTTTCCGGCAAGCATCCAGACAAGGGCAGGGGTGAGTATGGGAGCCAGGAGTGTAGAAATTCCGGTCATCGCTACACTAAGGGGTACATCGCCTTTAGCCAGATAGCAGATGACATTGCTTGCCGTTCCTCCCGGACAACATCCTACGAGAATCACTCCGAGAGCGAGCTCTGCTGGTAATGACAACAACTTGCAGATGAACCATGCCAGGGAGGGCATGATGAGGAATTGTGCCAGTTCGCCTACAAGGATGTCTTTGGGGTGTTGCAAAACTGGTCTGAAGTCGGAAGGACGGAATGTGAGTCCCATACCGAACATTACAACACCCAGCATCGGGGTAATGGCCGAAGTTCCTATCCAGGTAAACGAGGAAGGGAAAAAGAGTGCTAGGATTGTTACCAGCACCACAACGAAGGTGATGTGAGCGGCAATCCATGCAGATATGGTGATGAATTTGTTTTTTCTTGTCTTTTGACACATGGGTATATAGTTTTGGTTAGAATTAGTCTGCAAAACTATAAAAAATCGTGTGAATCTTGTCTGAAGTCTTTTATAATAACCTTACCCGGTGTTAGTAATTTTCACTAGTTGCAGATTTTCAATATATCGGGATATGTTCTCAGTATGTAAATTCTTTGTTCGTTATTTCGTTAACTAACAGATGCTTTATTTATCAAAATAACCAGCTACAAAAACAAACAGTTCAGCAAGTCAATCTTGCTGAACTGTTATAAATAATTTATTTTTCAGTAATTGAAATGATTATTTAGAAGCAGTACTTCTTTCAGAAGATTGCATCTAAGATCAATGCAAAATTACAGATTGTCGTTAGTCAGAGTCTTACCCTTGTATTCTCCTGTCAGAGTCTTGAGGAACTTAACGATATCGGCAGTTTCGCTTTCAGTAAGGTTGACACCAACTTCATACTTAGCCATGTCGATTACAGCTTCTTCAAGTGTCTTCTTTGTTCCATCGTGGAAATAGGGACTTGTCAGCTCGATGTTTCTAAGCCCGGGAACTTTGAATCTGTGCATATCACGCTCGGTTTTAGTTTCCTTGTTACGGCCGTGATCTTCGAATGTTATCTCAGTACCTCTGTCCCCGAAGTAGTCTGCTCTCATACCCATCAGTTCGTATGATTGTCCTCCAAGATTTTCTCCAACGTGGCATGTAGCACAGTTATATTTCTTGAACAAGTCATAACCGTTTATTTCTTCAGCTGTAAGTATATTTTTGTCTCCCTTCAGATATTTGTCGAATCTAGAGTTAGGAGTAATCAGTGTGCGTTCGAACTCCTGAATAGCATCAGTAATTGTAGCCTCTGTAAATCCTTCAGGATATACTTCCATGAATACTTTTTCGAATGCCTTGTCTTCGGAAAGAACCTTACAGATATCATCGAAAGATTTATGTCCCATTTCGATAGGATTGAGTGGAGGACCACCAGCCTGTGCTGCCAGTGTTGCTGCACGTCCGTCCCAGAACTGGACAAAATTATAGTGAGCATTGAATACTGTAGGAGCATTTACACCACCTACCTGTTCCTTTATACCTACAGAGAACTGCTTGTTGTCTACACCGGCAGTATTCAGCGAATGGCATGTAGCGCACGATACGGTATTGTCTGCAGAGAGACGTGTGTCGTGGAACAGCATGTCTCCGAGGATAACCTTGCGGATGTCAACAGGAATAGAGTCGTGGATAGGACGTACAGGCTCGTTTGCAAACTCTGCAGCTGCAAGAAGGTTAGGATATGCCTGTGCTCTGTAGTTCTTAATCCAGTCAAGAGAAATTTCTGTTTTCTTGGCAGTCATTGATGACCCCCAGTGTATGAGGTAATACTTTGCCAAAGGCATAGTTCCATCTTTGATTACCTTTTCTACTTTTGCCAAATCTACTTCACTTATTTTTTCACCGTTTTTCAGAGCTGTCATCATAGGCTCAACGTCAAACTCTCTGTATCCTTTCTCAATGTCTTCCTTCACCAACTTGCCTGCTACAGGGAAATTGGCATAGAATGGAAGTTTCGGGGTAGCCGAGTGACATTCCATACATCCTCCGTCGGTAAGTATTGCAAGCATTCTCTCGTTGGCTGCAAGCGATTCAGAAGGAGCTTGGTTTACAAGGCGGTAAACTGTTACAGCACCTGCTGCAATCAGTAATGCTACCAAGATAATTTTTTTCTTCATAATCTCAAATTTTAAATGTTAGTTTCCTATTCTTAATTATTCTCTGTTATAAAGATGTACACTCTTTTGTGCTGCCGGAAGATAGTTTACTCCGTACCAGCACATCTGGAGCGATATAAATCCTGCGATGAGCAATCCATACAGCAGTTTCTTGCTCTTGTATGTTTTCTGCAGGCGTATGTGTATATACAGCAGATATACAGTCCATGTAATGGCAGCCCAAGTTTCCTTAGGATCCCAACTCCAGTAGTTGCCCCAGGCATCCTTAGCCCATATTGCTCCCGTCAGCATTCCTATTGTGAGGAAAGCAGTTCCGGTATATACCAGCTCGTCGGCAGTAGTTGTATATATTTCCTTATGCTTTTTCAGCCCGATACACCCTATTATAAATGCACAGCCAAGTACGGAGTATGAGAACATATATACAGTGACGTGCGGAATAAACCAAATGCTTTGCAGAGCTGGCATCAGTGACTGGTCGTGTATCTCGGGTTTCAGAATGTTGATTATACAAAATACAGTCGATAGCAAAGTAGAGAATGAAAGTATCCATCGGTATTTCCATTTTAAATATGTGATTAGTCCTGATATACCCATGAAAAGTGAGTACCATAGTCTGGTTTCACCCATGGTTCGGAGCGGAGGTCTCTGCAGATATATCCATAGCCCTACGATAAATACCAGAAAAACAATACTACCTGCCAAACTGGTAGCTATGGCTATTTTGGATATTCCATTCCTTGTAGCCGAGGTCACAGCACTGATAATCCACAAGATTACAGAGGCAATGGTGAATATATAGAATATGTCCCAGTTTATTGTCATCTTTATTTATATTATTGAGGTTTATGATTATTCTTTTAAAGTCTTTTTTTGAGGCCCTCCGATAAACATCCCGATAGCTCCGGCTATTGTCATTATTATACCTGTCAGCTGTACATATTTCCAAGGCTGGCGTACTATTTGCAGAATACAGTATTGTGGTTTGTCCGAGCGTGTGTCATAACTTACGAGATAAACATCTTCGCCCAGATTATATTCATACGGATGGTTTACCTCCAGGCTTACTTGTGATGATTTTCCGTTTTCTCTGTCGGAAATCTTTACTTCTGCGACATAACTTTTTGGCATTCCATTCTGATAGTGTTCGACATTGAAATCAATTAGCTGCATATTATAGTCGAGATAGAAATGCTGGCCTTCCATTGTTTGTGCCTCATTGTTCTCGCTTTCGAAGAATACTGGTATTCTGGCTGTCACAATGTCACTGCTGCCCATGAATCCTCCGAACAACGCAATCCATACTCCAGCATGGTTGAGAAGGAATCTCCATCTTTTCTTTTTTCTTGACTTAAATCCTCTGATGGTTATGGCTGCAAGATGTGAAAGCAGAATGAAAAGTATTGATACGAAAATCCATGATGACATGAAATTGTAGAATCCAAGTCGTCCCAATAGTCCGCTTTCGTTTTCCGCATCTACTGCAGACATCTGCGGAAACAGACCTATGACTAAGGTACCGCAAATAAACAGAAACAGGCTGAAGGCTGTGGTTTTGGGAGATACAATGACTTTTGATATATTGCTTTCGCTGTTATTGTCGTGGACGAGCGCATAAATGGAATAAACCCATATTACTCCAAGAATAACATTCAATGGAAATTCAAAAAAATGAAACGGAAAGTTTCCTGCACAGAATTGGATAACGACTGCTGCCATTATTAGAAAGAATGGTATCAGGTAGGAATTCTTCGTCATTTAGGTATTGTTATAGGTGTTCAATAATAGTTCTTGTGTAATTTATTGCAAAAATAATAAAAGCTATCTATTTTCAATATTATATGATATGAAAATTGTATTGATTACAAAAGAAAAGTTTGAAAATCATAAAGCGTTACTTTGACAGAGACCTGCTGAAGAGAATTGCTTCTATTGATTTATAAGAGATGGGCATAATATTTTTATTATAACATAGTTTCAGCAGTGGGATATGAAGTATGTCAAAATGGAATGTATTCTCTTGGGTTCTTGACAATCTGTTTTTATAAGCCTGAATGCTAAAGTGAGACGGTCTCATTCTTTTTTCGGATTGAGAAAGACATTCTTTATACGAACATAGATTCATGTTTTTATTCGTTTGTTTCAGCCGGCGGCGTCGGCTGCACATTTGACATCGTCGGCTGTACCGCCAACAACGGCAACTCTACAATCGGCGACGTCGATTGAAGCCTCCGACATTTATCAGCCTTTTATCACTTTACATGAGTGGTTTACAGTTCGGATAATTCCTCTTTTTGCCTGCTTATTATAGCAGGTTTTGGGTAAATAAAAAAGTCGCTGAGAATAAGCGACTTCATTATGGTTGGCTCTAATTTGTTGCAGTTTTGATTATAATATTTTATTTGTCGATGCAACATCGAAGCATATTTAATTATCAGCGTTTTAGCATTTTAATCGGTACAAATAGATTTTTGACAAAGAATTCATTTTCTATGTACAAGTGTAAACCTTTGTTTTTCAGTCTTTTGTTGATTTTATTTGTACCGCCTTTCTTCATTCAAATTTTGTATATCAAAAATCAAGTATAAAACTTTGATTCTTTGATAGTTTTATCCCATGCGCTACATGATGATGGTACAACAAAGATAGGTCTTTTTTGTGAATTTCTCAATGTATTAATGTGGAAAATAATAATATATTTAAGTAATACTTGTGGTGTAATCCGGAGATTATTTATGTTTTTGATTATGTAACAAAATCAAAAAAAAGTAAGACGATATTATATCATTATCATTTGGAACTTAATTTTTTTTCTATGTTGTTTCCAGTTTAGGATCTTTGTCATATGTTTGTTTTCCATGTGATAAAACGTATAATATGACAGATAGCATAGAAAATATAGGTTTGATGATTCGGGATGAACGTCTTCGCAAGGGACTTACTCAAGAAGAACTAGGTAAACGTATTGGAGTTGGAAAAGCTCAGATTTCAAAAATTGAGAGTGGAAAAGGACTTACAATAAATACAATAACAAAAGTTCTTGATGCTCTTGGTATGTCTGCTTCTGTTATCTTACAAAATACGCAGGCGATTGATAAAAATGTGATTGTATATATCGTTGCCGTTATCAATGAATTTGCCAAGACTTATCATATTTCTGTTCGTGAAGCAAATAATTATTTAATACGTTTTAATGGTATTGACTTCCTTACGGAACATTATGAAGCAGAACATCTGCTTTCATTGGATGATGCCATTCAGGATCTTACTCAAGTTTGTTTAAATAATGGAGATGGTATTCAATGAAATTATATCACGGTTCTGATGTTGGGTGTAGCAAGCGGTAGGATATTGAAAATAGATAAAGTATTGGTATTTTAATGTGTGACTTTTCATTTTTATATATAAGAATTTATTGATTCTCAATAATATTAGTAACTTTGCAATATAATTTATATATAACAACGATGCAACATAATAGAATGAACATACCTGCAAATACATTATATCGAAGCACAAAATGCTTTGAGCGTGTGTCGTATGTTCATGCATCAAGCATTGAATCATTGAATAAATACAATTACACTTTCCAACGATCTTTATGTATATTATTGAGGTTACAATGATGCTGATACCCCTCTGATAATGATATTAGAAAGCCGTCGGAAAGTCCTGATTAAAACTTTTCGACGGCTTTTTCTTCATGCCTTTTGGTGACATCCGCTCGATGCGTCCTTCTCCGTCAATTCCGTCCATGGGCAAAATACAATGTATTATTAACCGCGCAGTGATGCGCATAAAAGAACAAAATTATGAATTATAAATTTGATGGAAGCAGGGTGTTCTTTACATCCGACACGCACTTTAACCATACCAATATCATCCGGTTCTGCAACAGGCCCTTCAAAGATGTAACCCACATGAATGAAACGATAATAGCCAATTGGAACAGCGTGGTTGGCCCTGATGATATAATATTTCATTTGGGAGACTTTTGTTTGGGAGGTTCTGCCGAATGGATAAATGTACTAAATAGGTTGAATGGGAAAATATATCTTATAGCCGGCAATCACGATATAAAGAATCTCAGGCAGAATTATACGAAGTACTTTGAACAGATAACGATGCAGATGCATATTGAAGTTGATAAACAGAAAATTTATCTGAATCATTGTCCCTTCCTTTGTTATGGAGGAGCTTACAGTGATACATGGCAGCTTTTCGGGCATGTACATACCAGCAGGCATAACACCGGCAAGGATGTTCCGCGGTTGAAAATGCTTTTCCCGACTCAGTATGATGTAGGTGTAGATAACAATAATTTCACACCGGTATCATTTGCACAGGTAAAGATGATAATAGAGAAACAGATAGAACAATCAAAGGAAGGAGAATGATAAAATGAGAATACAATATATGAGTGATTTGCATCTCGAATTTCAGGAGAATAGCAGATATCTGAGATATAATGAATTGCCTGTAACAGGTGATGTACTGGTGCTGGCAGGAGATATTTTCTATCTCAAGGATAAGACTGCTCCAGTTATGAATTTCTGGAAGTGGGCATCCAAAAATTACCGTCAGGTATTGATTGTTCCTGGTAATCATGAATACTATAACTATTCGGATGTGATGGAACGCGGTTTTCAATGGAAGTGGATGTTGCGGGAGAATGTGGGTTACTATCAGAATCAGGTTGTCCGCATCGATGATACGGACTTTATACTGAGTACACTCTGGTCGCACATCAATCCGAATGATGAATATTTTGTATGGAAAGGTATGAACGACTTCCGTCAGATTAAGTTTGGCGGGAAGCTGCTGCAAGTGGAGGAATTCAACCGGATGCACGAGATCAGTATTGACTTTATTCGGAAAAACATCGAAGAGAGCATAGCAAACCATATTGTGGTGGTCACACATCATTTGCCTACACTCCAAGTAGTAGCAGCGCACCATAGAGGATCTGTTCTGAACAGTGCATTTGCAAGTGAGTATGATAATTTAATCGCCAATAGTAGGATTGATGCATGGATATATGGACATTCGCATACCAATATTGATACGGAAATAGGAGGGAGCAGGGTAATCTCTAACCAAATGGGATATATTTTTGCAAATGAGCATCTGATGAATGGATTTGAATCGGGCAAGTTTATTGAAATTAAATGAGTACAGCGATGAATGAAAGAAAAATCATAGATAGAAAATACCTTTGCGATTTAGCTAAGGAAGTTGGTCTGACTACATTAGATCTGGAAGCATTAGGCGAAAATCATCATTGGGAAATTGTTGTTGAAGGAAATTTACTGGAAAAGATGATTGAGACTCAGCGTCAGTTTGAGCGTCTTGCCGTGATTGGTGATGAAGAGTGTCGTGGGTTTTATATAGAGGTGCCTCGGCCAACATCAGAAGATTGGGGTAATGTAGAGGAACTGATTGCTTCGGGAGAATACAGCAGCATGGATGCATATCTGTCGGACTGGCTTGCGTTCAATCCGATGGAAACGCGCTGGTTCTATGTAACCTCAAGAAAATACGGGAATAACCGGTCGATTCATGTTACCGACCGGAAATTTACCCACTTTGTTATTTCTAACCGCTCCTCGTATAATGAAAAGGAGTTCGATGATGTTTGTTGCAAGGAGAACCTTACACGTTTTTTCGACTTTTTGCATCTTATGATTGGTGTTATTGTAGCAGATTCCGACGGGTTTAATGAGTATGTAGCAAACAATCTGCCATACCAACAACGTACAGGTAGGATTTCCAGAAAGAACCTGGTTCGTATAGTTCCGAGTCTTAGGATTGATGTAGAGGACCGTGAAATAACAGTTAAGGCTTTAGAGGACTCAATACAGGGGCGTTCTTTATTTCCTATAAAGACTATGACCATACGAAAGTATTGTAAATTCTATCGTATTGCTAACGAAACTTATAAGGCTTACCATAAGAAACGGGGTATCGGTGGACGTATCAATATGGATTCAAAAAGGGATCTCCAAAAAATCTCGGATGTGGCTTATTACAAGTATATGAAGTATGTGGATGTGGAGAACCTTTATAACGTCGACAGCCAGGAAGATTTCATACGGTTTGCAACGGATCATTACGGTGAACTTGGGCTTTCACGTTTGAATATCTTAGCTTCACATGTTCAACATCAGGGATGGAAGATTGTTGTTTCCAACAGTTATTCATCCAATGTCGGATTGGCTATGGAGGTGGCTGTCTCCCTGTATAAGGCTGATGCTCCATTACATATTTACGATGCTGAGAAACTTCTGAGTATTCTGAAGGAAGAGGATTTTGTCCGACTGGTTCCTGATTCATACCATAACTATATGGGATATCAGGAAGAAGGTACCGTATATGAGCTTCCTTGGGAGTATGAATGTTCTGATGAGAAAAACTCTTTTCTTACTCTGGAACAATATCATGATATTATTTCTCATACCGAATGGGAGCCTGAGAAACGTGTAGAGCCTATTTCTTAATGGAACGTCGTAATTAAAAGTTGGCTTATCTCCATGTCTATGCGTGGTTGATAAGCCATTTCTTTTGCAATCAAAACTTCATGAGGGAAATAGCGAAATTGGATATGGAACAAATACAAAATATAGGATTTATAATCAATCACTATGATTTGACGATAAGTTTTCTAAGAAAAATTAGTTTTATTCTCAGAAATTACATAGTTTTGTATTTATAATCTTTATAATAGTGAAGATTAATGCTTAAAAATATATGTAACTATCATTATAATGATATATAAATACGGCTTATATGGTAGATTTCTATGAATACTCCACGCCTGAGCTTGTAAGGCTATTAGGCAACAGATTTAAAGAATATAGAATTCGTTGCAATCTCACTCAGAAAGATGTTTCTGAGCAATCCGGTATTGGACTTACAACCATCCACAAATTCGAGAATGGTACAGCTGGCAATATTTCATTGTCAACATTTATTGTGTTGTTGAAAGTGGTCGGTCAGATTAACACTATAGACAATCTTCTTCCGGAGTTGCCTGAATCTCCTTACCTGATGCGTAGGGATGATAAAAAGGCACAGCGTGTCAGACACTCTAAATAGCATAAATTATGGTACAGTCGTTAAAAGTAATACTTTGGGGTGAGGAAATTGGTAGATTGGCATGGGATGCCAGACGCAGGTTGTCCTATTTTATGTATAATCCGGCCTTCTTGAAGAAAGGTCTTAATATTTCTCCATTAGCTGCACCGGTTGATGGAGTGAGAGGACTTATGCCTGTATGGGGAGAAGAGGCCAAGATTTATCAAAAATTACCGGCATTTTTAGCAGATTCATTGCCTGACTCATGGGGTAATCAACTTTTTGAATTATGGCGCCAGCAGAATCACTTGTCAAACGCAGATATTACTCCTCTTGACAAACTCTCATTTATAGGAAAGCGTGGAATGGGAGCTTTGGAATTCTTGCCTGAGGTTTCAAGAGAGCGTAAGGCTGAAAAAATAGATATCAAATCATTGGCAAATTTAGCAGAGCGTATATTCTCAGAAAGAGAAAATGCCAGAATCCTGCCTGAAGAGTCGGTAACAATGCAGTCATTACTTACGGTTGGTACTTCAGCCGGTGGTCGTCAACCTAAAGCCATTGTTGCCATTAATCGAAAGAATGGTGAGGTTCGTAGCGGGCAGATTTCCGGATTAGAGGAGTTTGATTACTATCTGGTCAAATTTGGTAATTCGCAATATAGTTCGGCAGAATTGGAGATGTCTTACTATGAACTTGCTACAATGGCAGGGATAAATATGATGCCTTCAAAACTCTATCAGGTGGACGGAAATAATCATTTCATGACAAAACGCTTTGACCGTAATAATGGGAAAAAGATTCATACACAAACTTTGGCCGCAATTAGCCCCGATGCGGACAGTTACGAACAATTGATTACAGTATGCCGGAAGCTCCATCTGCCGGAAACAGACTGTTATGAGGTATTCCGCAGGATGGTCTTTAATGTATTGGCAAACAATACAGATGATCACAATAAGAATTTTTCATTCGTTATGAGTGAGGACGGTACTTGGCGTCTGTCTCCTGCATACGATGTAACTTATATATTTGACAATGGAGGATTCTTGCCAAATGAAGATCATTGCATGTATATTAGGGCAAAACTTAGGGATATAACACGGGATGATGTTATTCAATTTGCTAAAGATAATGGAATACGTAGGCCTGATGCAATAATACGTGATATAGTTAATGCCATAAAACAATTTCGTACGGTTGCCACTAAATATGGTGTTGCGGAACAGTGGATAGGACGTGTCGAAAACACTATATTTGACCGTCTGAAATCATGGGGAGAGTTAGAGGAAATGGCTCCTGAAATATGCGAATTTGTCATAAACGGACATACTATAAAGAATATCCGTATGGAGCAGGCATATAAGGGAAATTTCCATTTGCTTGCTGAAATAGACGGTCATGAACGTAAGTTTATTATTGGTAAGAATAAAGAAGAGTTTTCACTTATTGAATCAATGGGTATAGCAAACCTGTCATCGGATCAGCTCAAGGATATTGTTGAAAAGTATTTTATTCATTAAATTAGTAGCCATCTTTTCAGTAATAATTCTTATAATACTTGAACTATGAATACCTTTAAATCTATTGATGAGCTTTTGCGTGTACTTGAAAGAGAGAAACTTTTGTTGAAACAGATGTTTCAGAAAAGAGCTTCAACTTCCTTGAAATATGATTATGCACTCGAACTTACTGAATATAAAGAAGAAAGAATAAAATATCTTATTGACTACGGAATAATAAGAGATAGCGGAAATTTCCTTGAAATGGAGGATGTGTATCTTAAATTCTTCGAGGATGTTTTACAAGTCAATGAGAATATAAATGTTTCGTTTGTGGATGATTATCTGGGACGACTGAATGAGAATATTGATTATTATCTTAAAGAAGATAATGAGCAGCGGAAATATAATTATCACAAAGAAGTAAGAAGGTGTCTGAAAAATATTGCAATGATAACAGTGCGTAATGTAATAGACTTGAAACGCAACATTGACAATACTTACAAGAACGAACCAAACTATCGTGTAAAGCTCTCAAAATTGAAGAATCTTGATGAAAAACGTAAGAACATAGCACTTCTCATCAACAGGAGTGAAGATATAATAGACAACACTCAACCTGTCTTTTTCAGAGTTGCCATGGACACTCAAATGCGTATAGCGGTGAATGACGTGAAACTTCAGCTTAATGATTCCTATCATAATCTCATTGAGATAGAGAAGCAGATTATTCATTACCTGAATCTTATAGCTTATCAGAACAGGATATTCGAGAAAGTCCGCCGCTTGAAATACCTCCGTGACCAGTTCCTTTTAGACGAAAAAACTGATATACGTCAGGTTGTCAGTATGAGAAATCCTGTGTGGATGGAGCCTCAGACCAATTACAGAATAAAACTTTCGGTAGATAATCTGCGTACTTCTGCAGTGGCGTTGGAGATAATAAGAAAAATCATATCCAAAAGGAAGAACCTGGCTAAAGGTCCGAAGAATATGGCCGATGCTATACCTCAGGAATATATGAAAACAGAAGGTGAAGTTCTTGACCAGATAAACTTACAGGAAATTTATAATGCTTTCTCGGCATCAAGCAGTCACCTGTTTAAGTTTGTAATGAGCTATAATTATCATAAGAAACTGAGCACTGACGACAAAATCCTGTCTTTCTGCCAGATAGCGTCGCAGTATGCCGAAGGACTGAATTTCACCGACAAGTATGAAACAAGCCATAACGTGGAATATCCTTTGATATATTCCAGATGACTCCAAATAATTACAGATACTTCCCAATAATTACAGATACTTCCCAATAATTACATAATCAGAATAAGCATGAAATATACAGAAGAAATATTCAATATATTGAGTAAGGGCGGATTTATTTCTGCAAATAGTGTTTCTCCTGCAATAAAACGGTATTATGATGCCATAGAAGAGGATTTGACAGATTATTACGAATATTATAAAGGCATTGGTTTTTATCTCGAAGGTGGTGACGGATATTATATGTTCACCCGCCAGGAGGCGAAAGTCGACCTTGAACGCAAGCTTGAAGCAGTTATGAAGTGGATAGACTACCTAAGTTTCCTTAAAACGTATGACGCTACATTTGGTCCTGGGTTTAAGTTCCGTCCGGCAGACATAGAAGTTCAGATAAGTTGCCAGATTGAGCTGAAGGATAAGGCTTCCAAACTGTTTCAGGATAAGAAGAAATATAATGAGGTTGTGGAGAAACTTGTTTCTGAACTTGAAAAGGCAGGAATGATAGAACTCGAGAACGAACATGATAACACTTATAAAGTATTAACGGCATTTCACTATATGGAGGATTTGGTGGACTGCATAACAATATCGGAGGAAATGAACGATGAGATATCTCAATAAGGTAATATTTCTGAACAGCGCACATGTGCCGTATGCCGAAGTCAAGTTGGATGGCAATGTACATTTTATTGGTACCCAGGGAGTAGGTAAAAGTACCCTTTTACGTGCTGTCTTGTTTTTCTATAATGCAGACAAACTCAGATTGGGCATACCGAAAGAAAAGAAGAATTTTGATTCTTTCTATCTCCCTTTTGCCAACTCATATATAGTTTATGAAGTTATGCGCGAGAACGGTGTTTATACAGTAGTTGTAACGAAGTCGATGGGTAGGGCCGCCTTCCGGTTTATTGATGCGCCATACAGTAAGGAGTGGTTTGTTGACGGTAAAAATGAGGTTTCGGCCGACTGGAGTGTGATTCGTACAAGAGTGTCGGAATCGGGTGCAAGCGTGTCATCGCTGGTTACAGGCTATGATATGTTTCGTGATATAATATTCGGCAACAACAGAAAGCCGGATTTGCTTCAGTTCCGTAAGTATGCCATTGTAGAGAGTTCACGATATCAGAATATACCGCGTACAATTCAGAATGTATTCCTTAACTCAAAGCTTGATGCCGATTTTATAAAGGATACCATTATACAGTCAATGGATGATAATGAGTTTGTTGTTGATCTGAGTTATTACCGGAACCAGATAGAGACTTTCGAACAGGAATATTCTGATGTAATGTTGTGGATAAAGCAGGATAAGAATGGAGTGGTACCTGTAAGAAAACAGGCCGATACGGTAATAAAGAATTACAGAATGCTTCTGCTTGCTGAAAAGCAGATTAAAAACGGAAGACAGCACCTCAATTATTCTGAAAGGGTGGCAGGCCTGAAGCTCCCAGAACTGGAAGAACAGCTTCTGCTACTTAAAGAGGAAGCCGAACGGTTTACACGTTTACTTGGGGAAGAAAAATCCAAGTTTGACAGTGAACGCGACAAACTTTTAAAGTTAAGCGGCAGTATAGAATCTGACCTTAAGAAGATAAGGGAAAAACGTAAATATTATGAACAGGAACACATTGATGAGGTTATATCAAGAGTTAATAGAGAACCGGCACTGAAATACGAGCTGGAGTCTCTGAACAAAGTGTATAATGAACTCACGAGTACATACCGGGATGTAATAAGCAAATACTCTTTGATGGAACAGAGCATTGATGCCGATCTTGCAAGATTTGAGAATGAAATCAACAAAAGGGTATTATGTCTTGAAAACGAACTTGGTAAAAGAATTGCCGAATTGACAAAGAAAACCAACGGTCAGACAGATGAAGTACGCTCTGTTTATGAAGAGAAACTTAAAACACTTGCCGACAGCAAGGAGCAGCTTCTGGAAGAAATATCCAACCTGAAACAACAGAAAACGAGGGTTGAGTGTACAGCTCATTTCAAGGATGAGATACGTGACTGTGAGGAACGGTTGAGAAACATATCTTCCGAAGAAAAGGATACTGCCGTGAAAGTTGACCGTCTGAAATTGGAGTGCGACCGTCTCAGACAGAAGTCGGAAGCGGAAACTATGGCAGTTGAAAAAGAGTCTGACGCGAAAATAGATGAGATTTTACGCTGCAGAAAACAGTTGGACGCAGAAATAGAATCATTGGATGTGCTGATAAACAGCAGCAAAGGCTCTTTCTGCGAATGGCTCGACAAGAACAAGCCAGGATGGCAGGAAAGTATAGGTAAGATTGCCGATGAAAAACTTATACTCTACAATCAGAATCTTTCTCCCGAACTTTCAACCGATGAGGGAAGTTCTTTCTATGGTGTAAAAATTAATTTAGCTGAGGTACAGCGTGAGTTACGCTCACCGGAACAGCTTAAAGCTGAATTTAAGGCCAAATCTTCCGGAAGAGATGAATATACGAGAAAAATAAGCCTTCTGAATGAAGAAAAAACGAAGCGTACTGAAGAGATAAAGAATAAGTACAGAAAACAGATTTCAGCCATATCGGCTGAGAGGCATCTTATTGAAATTCAGTTACAGCAATATCCTCTTCAGATTAAGAATATAAAGGCGGAACAAGCTTCATGGGAACGTAAAGAATCTGAGTGGAAAAGAAACAGGCTCGATGAGATAGAAACACTTATAGGAGGCAAAGAAAAGGAAAGGCAAAAATGTTGTAATAATGAGGAACTTCTGAAACAGGAGAGAGAAAAGCGGATTCTTCAGATTTATGAGGAACAGAGAAAGGCGGAAAAGAAAGAACGCAGTGCTGTTGATATTGAGAAACATGCCGCACACAAGGAACTGTCCGACCGGCGTATGGATGCGGATAACAGGAAAAAAGAACTCTGCAAGTTGCAGAATGAGGAGTTGAACGGTAAGGGAGCTGACACATCGGTTATAAATTCCTATAAATCAAAAATTGATACAATAAAATCTGAGTTGGATTATATATCGCAAAAACAATCGTTTGTGTGGAATTATGAAAAAGACAAGAGAGAACTGTTTGACCATGAGCCGGAGTTGCGCGATAAAAAGAAGAACAATGAAATGCATCTGGATGAGCTTGCAGAAAAATATGCGTTGCGGAAAAACAAGCTCACCGGTCAGTATGAAAATGTAAAAAACAGTATAAACGAAAAGTCGGCCGAACGTGATGCCATTAAGAACGATCTTTGCGTTCTTGAGAATTTCCGCAAAGATGAAGGCTTCTGTCCTCCGGAGTCGTACACTCCCGAAGAACTTCCTACCAATAAACCTTGCGGTAAGATAGTGGAAGAACTGAAAAGTCTGATAGTTTCTCTTGGCAAGGATACTGAAAATTTCAAAAGATCGGTAAATCTGTTTAACAGTAATTTTACTGAAAGAAATACCTTCAGCTTTCCTCAGTCATTGTCGTGTGATTCAGATTACATGGATTTTGCATCCAATTTATGTGAGTTTGTGGAAAACAATAAAATTACCGAATATCAGAACCGCATAAGTGAAAGATACGTAAACATAATAAGACGCATATCAAAGGAAACAGGAGAACTTACCCAAAGCGAAAGTCTTATTAATAAGACCATTAAAGACATAAATGACGATTTTATTAAGCGTAATTTTGCAGGAGTTATCCGCAGTATCGAACTCAGACCATTGCAGAGTAACGACAAACTTATGCAGCTTCTTATAGAAATAAAGAATTTCAATGATGAGAATACCTTCAACATGGGTGAAATGGACCTATTCTCGCAGGATTCGCGTGAGAACGTTAATCTCAAGGCTGTAAAATATCTTAATGCATTCAGTAAACTGCTGAAGGATGAGCCTTCCAGAAAGAATCTTGTCGTTTCTGACACCTTTAACCTGCAGTTCCGTATTATCGAAAATGATAATGACACAGGCTGGGTAGAGAAAATAGCGAATGTAGGTTCCGACGGCACAGACATACTGGTTAAAGCAATGGTAAACATCATGCTTATCAATGTCTTCAAGGAAAAAGTATCAAGAAAATTCGGGGATTTCAAGGTGCATTGTATGATGGATGAAATCGGTAAGTTGCATCCCAATAATGTGAAAGGCATACTTGAATTTGCCAATTGCCGCAACATATTACTTATCAACAGTTCGCCTACCACTTATAATGTTGAAGATTATAAATATACTTATCTGCTAAGCAAAGATGCGAAAAGCAATACACGGGTAGTGCCATTGCTTACACGAAAATAAAAATGACTTGTAACAATATGGAAATAAATAAAAAACGATTTACAATATCTGTTGCGAAAAAATTACTTTATATGCTTGAAGGAAGAACTCTTCCTTCAAGCTCACTTCCGCGATGGATAGTTGATGAATTAAGGATAGAGGGCCTTATAACCGGAATAACTAATGGCAGCAGAGTTTCCTATCGGCTTACAGATACAGTGGCATTCGGCAGATATATTTCAGATAATTATACATTCGGCACATCTCTCGAAAGATGGATTGAAATCTTTTCCGGCGAAAACAAAGACCTGCAGCGCAGTATGCTTGTACAGGAAACCGGCGACTCCAAGACAGTAAAGCTTCGCACTTTCAGAGGTTTTCTTGTGAACTGTTACGAACCTGTTCATGCAAGAATAGGGAATAGTGAGTTTATTATATCCCCTCCTGAAGGAAGTGCTGTTTTCATACAAAAGCCAGATGAATTTCATATACCGTCAGACGTGACAGTAGTGGGAGTGGAGAATGGTGAGAATTTCTGTCGTATACGGAGTCAGAAGCATCTGTTTGGAGATAATAAAGTTCTGTTCGTTTCCCGATACCCCCAGTCGGCAGATTTACGGGAATGGCTTATTAAGATTCCTAATAGATATATACATTTTGGAGATTTTGATCTGGCAGGTATATGTATATATCAGTCAGAGTTTTATAAATTTCTGGGCGACAGAGCGAGTTTCCTTATTCCCGAAGATATTGAAGAAAGGTTGAAATCCGGAAATACGGGACTGTATGACACTCAATATCTTAGATATAAAAATCTGAAGATTATAGATTCACGTTTGAATGGGTTGGTTGAAATGATTCATCACTATTGTAGGGTGTATGAACAGGAAGGTTACATTGAAAATTGTACATACTAATTAAATTGCAAATCAATTTGGTTTCTAATAATTCTCTATATATTTCGCATCAATGGTGCTGATTTTGTTCTGACTATATTGGGATCACATATCAGCCCGAATTACGAGTATTTTGTGTAGAAAGATATGAATGACTTCCGTTAGATTAAGTTTGCGGAGAGGTTTTTGCAGGTGCAGGAGTTCATCGGATATGCGAGACTTTTTGACTCTATCTGCAAAAATATCAAGAAAAGCATAGCAAACTCTATATCGTGGCGGTTACCTATCATTTACCTACAAGATGTGAGTTGTGTACCATTAGTAGGATTGATGCCTGTATATTTGGATATTCGCATACCAATATTAACGTGGGAATAGGGGTAACCAGAATATCTACTTATTATCAATCGCTCATGGTTGATTAGAGAATGATATAGTACATTATTCTGTTCAAAAAGTAGTGGATTGGATGCAAAATCATTATAGATCGTATAATTGCCGACTTCAATAGACAGGTCTTTTACAACAGTATTTAGATAAACAGTCTGTGTATTTCCTGTACGAGGATATATTTTTTTTCATCACTATTCAAACGATTAATAGTTCTTGCATTTAAGATAGATAATGGAAAGCACTTCAAGCAATATCACATATAAATATTCTGCAGTCCAATATACAGACAGGGAGGAGCTTAAATTGCTTATCGTCCATAAATAAATCTGGTAGGCTATAATGGTTACAGTCTGAAAAATGAAGGTTGTACGTGTGGCACCTGTCCCTGTGACAGCATTCATATATACATAACCAGGTAAGGCAAAAGCATAATTCAACAAAGCTACTGTAAATGGCAGCTGTGCTATTTGCATCAGGCTCTCATTATCCGAGTAAATATTAAAAAGTGGATTGAAACAGATTATAGAAAAGATAATAAGTGGGAATCCCACAGCATATCCCAAACGGATAACCCGGTTACATAACGGGAAAATCTGATTCTTTTGTCCTGCTCCCAACAGATTACTTACCAATGAGCCGGTAGTTGCTGCCAATGAATTGACAATAACAAAAAACAAGGTGGATATGCTGCGTATGACATTTGTCGCTGCCAGTTCCAACTCGCCCAAATGTTCAATGGCTACGAAGAAGGCAAACCATGAGGCTACACCAATAAACGGATTGAACATGCTCCAGATAGAAACACGGCAGACATGATGGAATATGTTTTTATTAAACTGCCAGTTCAGACCATAAACCTTTCTGTCCATTTCTCGTAAAACATAGATAGACAATATTATCAATGAGCACAATTCTGCAAATGAAGATGCTATTGCAGCACCTGCTATTCCCATATCGAAATAAAATATGAGAAGCCAATTACAAGGTATATTCACTAATACTGCAGTGAAGGCTGCTTTGTTCAAGGGCTTTGTAAATGTGATACCGACCAGAAAAGATCGCAATGCAAGAAATGGAAATGAAAACATCAATCCCCAAATGCGCCAGTCCAAATAGTCTATAACAGCAGAATATACCTTCTCAGATGCAATCAGATTGCTCAGAATCATGGGAGAGAATATTTTAGAAATAGCGCACAGTAGAACTGCTAAACCCGACAGAAAAAACAATCCCTGAAAGAATGTCCTACCTGTTTCTGAATATTGCTGCTCGCCATTACGCCGTGCAATGACAACTTGTAAACCTATACTGAATCCGAAACCGAGCATATAAATGGCAAGATACCAGATTCCGGCAAGTGCAGATGCCCCCAATTCTATTTCACCAACATGACCTAAGAAGATAGCGTCAGTTATATTAATAAGTTGTTCGATAAGGATGCTCATCATAACCGGAAAGTTGATGAGCCATATGTTTTTATATGTATAATTCATTGTTCAACATGATAAAATACAACAAGTTCTGTCAACTGGTGACATAACTTATTTGTAAAGTAATTATTTGATATAATGGCAAAATAAAGAAGTACAGACCTGTATTATAAGCCTGTATATTAATAGCTTGAATTGAAAATGCTATTCATTATGCGTAGCTATATGCACAATTGCCATTTCATAGGTTGAACAATCTTTGTTTTTAATATCCTAGATACAAAGGTAATAAAAATAGAAATAGGTTAATGCTTTCCTGTATTTTTATAATCTTCCGTTGTCATTCCATTCTCCGTAAAGAAGTCCTTTTCGGGTATTTTCTATGAATTTGTTCAGGCGACTTTCAAAAAGTTCAGGCTGATTCTTTTTAATTTGGATAGTATCAATTCTGATTCGTTTATATAAATCAGGGAATTGGCAGAAGTTGTTCCACACTACTGGGTCGGATTGTAGTCTGTGTAATATATTCTTGTCTATGATAAAACCATTAGGTGACATATCAGGTAGAACGGCCCTTCCTGCATCTGTCATCAGTCCTAATCGTTCCATTCTGCGGCATCTTTCTTTATTGAGCTCGGACCAATTGCTTTTAGGCTTTCGTGGACAAAGTTTCTGGGCTGTTACATCATCTGCTATTTTCTTAGTGGTACTGTCTATCCAGCCGAAACATAGGGCTTCTTCTACAGCATCGATATACCAGAATGTATTGTTATCTGTAGGTCTTCCACGTTTCACAACTACCCAGCATTCTTTTTCCGTTTTATGGTTCTGTATTAGCCATTCACGCAGCTCGGTTCTTGATTTTACATCCAATAAATTATGAATTTCCATTGTTGGCCATTTTGATTTGTATTTCAAAAATACGGAAATATCTTTAATGTTCATTGGATGGCTTAAAAAAGATATTCCAATAATTTCTCAATATCGTTGAGTACTTTGCTAGGATTACATCTTTTTAAATCCTCATTGGTGAAATTTTCCCCATAAAACAAGTGGCATATAAGCATACCATATTCATCATCATTGCATTATATTGTATCTCCAATATACACGATTCCTGAAAGAGAAAGATAGCAAACCATATGAACTACCAATTATTATCTAAAGGCCAATTTGTGATTAACGGTCATTATTGGTACAACCTATCATATAATAAGCAGATTTCACATTTAAACTTTATTATATGATAGGTTAGATGTCTCAAAATATAGTTTATATCAGCAACCACTTCCGTCTATATTACATGATACTCCTTCTGTTATTGGTCTTGAAGCAAGTCCGGCTTCTTCTGGTATGAGTGTAACAGAGCCATCTTCTAGAACAAAGCATGGAATGCCTGCAGCTCCAACTTTTTTCGCTTCATTAAAAACAGGGCTATTATCACGGATTCTTAGAAATTCCTTTAAATGTTTTATATGCGAACCTATGTCTATAATCTCATATCTGTCGTCTCCCTGTATCTGTTCTTCAACATAAATACAGTCCGGACAAGTATTCATACTATAAATTTTAATCATGACGTATATTGTTATAAATTATTACTATTGTGCTGGGCATTAATAGTGAAAAACAAAAGATGTATCTCAAAAGTATGAAATGTCGTTTAAATATAAAAGTGCTTATTGCTTTTTTATACAATTCTACGTTATGTGATACAATTGTTTTTTGATGAATTGATGAAATGATGAGGTTATTGTTTGGATTTTGATTATGTCAATTTAGAATAAAAGTATGGTTTTAATGCATCTTAAAAAAGTTTTTTGTTATATACTATTATCCTTTCCATACTATACTTACATTTGGGGCGTTCAAGTTTATTTGTTTGCTACTTTAAGCCCTGTTTTCTTGTACATTGTTATTTTGTTCTAATCATATTTTTGATAGGTATAGTATACAATAAAAAATCTATTTCTTGAGGTTATCCTGTTGTATAATTTTGTTGGACACCCCCATATAAATTGTTTCAGTCGTATATGATATATTGGGGACTTTTAATTAAAAAAGATCCAAGTCTGTATTGGTTTTCTATTGCTCTTAATATGATAAAACGACTGTAGCTGCTGGAGAATAACTTTTTAATTTAGCTAGTTTTAAGCCTTTCTTACGATTGTTTTTGTGTATTGCTAATATTGGTACAGCTGATAATTTTTTGATCCAAATTATGGCAAAAATTCGATTCTCTGTTCTGTAAATTACATAACAAAATTATCCAGCTTGCTGCCATTTTAAACTGTCTTTTTCTAACGCCCTTTTTAGGAAGGGGGAATTAGGCTTCCCTCTTTTAAAAAAGTGAATAGGGCAAGCCCTTTTATAAACGCGTTTTTCTATGATAGTTTAGGGAAAAAGTGTATATCAAAGTATCTAGTAAAAGAGCTACTTTAATTGGCATTTTATCTGTGATTAATTGTTTGATTTTTATATAACTAATCTCTTCCCTATAGTTTCTTATAATCTTAAGCAAACGGAACATGTTTTGCTCATTTTTCTGCAATATTACAAATGGATTTTTATCTATCTTCTTGAATAGAAGTTTATTGTTGGATATTTTTGTTGTATACCCGAGAATATTGATGACAATGATATAAAAGACTTTTTGTTATGTGTTTCTATACAATGAATGAATCACAATTTGTTGAGCACTTTCTCCATTATTTTGTTGGTCATATTTTAAGTTATTAAGCAATAAATCTATTAGAATTATAATTGACTATTGATGGATACTTTATGTTGGTGAAGGTATTTATAATTCCCCTCAATTGTGAATGTTGTAATGATTAAAATCTCCAACTTTAGCCTTTGTTTACTTCAATTATAGGACTAAAAGCTGGAGATTTTTAGACTGTAATTTATAGATGAGAAGTAAGGTGATTTCTATTCTTTTATCTACTTTATCTGATTAAAAATAGAGCCTTTCGAGAGAAACTGCTTTATAATCATTTCCTTTTATTATATGGGCACAGATCAATTGTCAGTTCTTTGAGCTGTTCATCCGAGAGATGCATATTTTTCAAAAGGTTCAACAGTTCTTCCTGACGTGGCTGCCCTAGTGTCATGCGATACAAAGCAAGTACCTTGATAAGACGTTCGTACTTATATCGATCGCGACTGAGCGGATAAAGCGGAACAATACGCTCAATGTATTCCAATTTTGCCCGTTGTTCTTCCGTCAGATCTGCGACAGGAAGGCACCAATAAGGAACAATATCCGAATGGGTACCTTTCAAATTCGAATAAGCCAGAGAAAACAGTTCATCCCAAGTATGATAAGTTTCACTGCCATACAATTTTACCACATTTCTGCGAATAGCCAGACACTTAAATCGGTTGATACGACCTTCCCGTTGCTCTAGATCTACAGGATTTGAGGGTAGATTCCAGTGAACAATCTTTCTGGCATACCAATGAAAATCAAGGCCTTCCTGACCTATTGATGTTGTTGAAAGCAGGAACGGACGGAAAGGAGAATTGAAAGCCTTACGAATATTAGTGGTACGAGCGACTGATTTGTCAGTGACCGTTTTGTCAATGAATGGAATGGCAAAATGACAACGCATAAGTTGTTTCTTTTCTTCCATTCCCAATGAATCGGTTGTATCTATGCTAAGATTGCTTGTGCCAATAATAGCCTCCGTAACAGTATTTCCCAACATCTTTGTTTGTGTCATGTGGGCATATTCATCAAGTACAGCCTGTAGGTTACCTACCACACAGTAATCAAGAACTGATTCGTAATAATCATCATCGTTCTTTTTGTTATACATCAGGTCTATCACAGCTGCACTTTCAGGCTTGTTGAATACTGAGACGATTGCTTTAGCTACCATTTGGGCATCTTCTTCATTGCCGGATTGCCGATAAGCACATACAGCCGGTGAAGCGATGGCAATATCTGTCATCACATCCAATGCATTTGAAGGCACATACAAATCGTTCAAATCTTCCACTGGCTTTCCATCCAGTATTTTCATGAGAGTAAGAATAAGTTTGGCGTTGTTTCGCCCTTGTTGTGGAATACTACTTATGATAGTATTCTGTGCAAATACTTCTTGAATTCTCTGTTTTATGATTTTCCGGATTGAGGAAAGTTTCTCTCCATAAAATGTGGTAGGAGAGAAAAGACCGGATAGGGTTTGGCAAGGATACTCTAATAATCCGTCGGCTCTTAAACGATTCTCGCCATAACGGTTCTTCTTTTGAGAAGTATAGCGTATCTCTGCTTCTACCTTCTTTAACTCTCCCAAAGTATATAACTCCGAATAATATGACATCATGATGGAAATCATTCTCGGTACCATTTCCCATGAAGAGAATAGAATAATCTTGGAGAAGTTGCGAGCTTCGTTACTCTCAAATACACCTCCGGCTTTATAGTATGGATTAGAGGCAGGAACCCAAAGCAACAACTGTGTTTTCTTCTCGTGACGTGTACCAAATACGAGGTCGTGGAGATACTTTAATTTTCCATTAGCAGCAGGAATGGGACGATAATTATTGATGGCATACTTCGATAGAAGCAATGCGTCCATTTTTCCATATCTTTTTACGTCTGAGTGTTGTAATGCCGAAGCAATTCGTTTCTTCAGTTCGTATTTATCCATAAAGGACAACAAATAGGGTGACGATTTGACGTATTCCATGGGGAGATTACCTAAGCGCACTTTCGTATTTTCTTGATTTAGACAATCCATCAGATACTGCCCCTCTGCAAAAGAAAGGATATCTTCCGGTACGACCTGTACGTCACATACACGGGAATCGTCTATAATGCCACTATTAAACCGTTCCGTGCGGCACATCACTCCATACAGTGCTTCTTCTGCTTCATTCTTGGTTACCACAAGCGGTGTTAAATCAACCACATTTGTACGTTTGAGTGCAGCAGAATATGTGTGCCATATCAACTTGAACCGGTCCATTTTATCTTTTGTGGCATATAGAAAATCCATTACTTTCATGAAGTCCTGATAGTGCTCGTCATTCCCATTTGTATTTAACTCTTCAAGGGTGGAATAAGGTTTGTAGGGCGTAGCGGAAAGTAACAGAATCTTCGTATTGGAACGCTCGTTGTCAAAGAATTTGTTGGCCAGCATGGATTGCTCGTCATCGCCTTGTTCAAGCAACGAATTGAAGCGTTGAAACTCATCCATGATAACCAGGTCAGGGTCGAGCATGTCAATACTGATTTCTGCGAAAATACGACGTAGCTTATTGATCATCTCTGCCCTCTGACGATTATCGCAACCATTTTGTGCGTACTCAATCAATTGATTTGTAATAGTATCCGACAATCTCTTCTGTAACTTACTATGCATCTCACAAAGATAATCATCTCCGCATCCTTTGATTTTTTCGTTATAAATGTTCGTAAGCTCCTGCCAGTTTTTAACATTGCAGCTAAGAAAATCACCGATAACTTCCTTATAATCTTTGAGTTGAGCCAGTCCGCATAAAATATTATACATCAAGGCACGTTCATTGGCCGTTCCTTGTGCACTGTAAAAACGGAAGGAAGTGGAAGGAGTCAACGGAATGATTGATTCAGGCATTTCTCCCTGCTCATGCTGTTCTGCAATCCTTTTCTCAGCCAATTTGATATAGAGATGCTGCATTGACAGACGGCTCTCGCTGATGCTCATCCGATTTTCAACCCCTAATTTCTCAATGTTCTGGTCGGCTATGTTGGCATTCGAACAGATATAAACCACCTTAAAGAAGTCATCCTTCTCCTGCTTGTGCCATTCACGAACCAGGTTGATGACTTGTTTGGCTACGAACGTCTTGCCTAATCCCACTTCGTCGGCCAGCAATACTCGTCGATGACCTAAATTTTTATAGATATGCAGAATGCGATCTGCCGTAGCACGCTGAAAATCCTTTACTTCCTGACTCATAAGTGTTTTATTTGTTTAATAACGTTTTCAAATGTGTTGTACATCTCCATGAAATGGTCTGGGATGACTGTCTCGTCTGCTTTCTCTACGATTCGCCGGATAGAAGCGATGCGGTCAGGGTCTTTATAGGCCATTTTCACCATGTCTTCATAAAGTGAGGTACTAATTTGCTGTTCCAAAGAGGATGCCTTGTCATTGGCCAGCTCCTTTTCCAGTTGTTGGCTTTCCAATATATACTGTTCCACCTCATCAGTTAGCATGAATGCCAGATAGTTGATGAACTTTCCTTTCGTATTGATAAAGGAACGGAATATCGCTTTGTCTCGTTCATCAGTTGGTATTCCCTCCGTCTGTATTTTTATCAGACGACGCAAGTCTCCAATCCGTATCGTGTAAAATTCTGTTAATGAATCCAGTGCCATATCTTTAAATGTCAGCCCGTCAGCTAATACTTGTTCCTTGCCATCACATCCTAAAGGATAAAGAAAAACAGGCTCTGAAGGCATTCTGTTAGACTGGCATTGTATGGTGATGGTATAGTTTCCGTCATTAGATGTAATTTGTGCCTGCTGAATGGCCGAAATTGCACGACGCAGCATCAATTCGTTAGTGACATCCTCTTTCTCAGAGTCTTCCTCTGGTACCGAAAGAACCTGCTCGAACATACATTCCTTGCTGTCGTTTATCAGTTCACTCCGGTATTTTTCATACGAAGATTTATAGGGAGCAAACTTCAGGTGCAGTAAAAACTCCACATTCCGTCTGAATCCATTCATGGTGGCATTGGTAGAACCAAGATACAGATGGTTATAGCTGAGATTGCCCTCGTTTCGGCGTATGAAATACACTTTCTCGTGCAAGTCGACAGCTACATCTTTTTCCACCTTATCGGTCAGTACTTCCTTGGGAGCATAAACACCACCATTATTAAACAAGTTTATTACCTCTTGTGTAACTGATGCATGTCGTGTGATGAGTGTCTTTTTAGCACTAGGATTGCAACTGACCATTTGATTCAAAATATTCTTGTCCACAAAGGGGGAGATGACCAGCATTTCTGCCGCATGATTCAGCATACTTTGTTCAAAGCACTTTGTATATCCATCATATTCAGGTATCCCCATAGGGAAAAACTCGTAATCTTCAAAAGGAGAATCTGTAAGGTCAAATCGTTCAATGTAGTCAATGTCCTTACAGATAGAACGCATATTTTTACGGATAGTACGGTTATCGGCTTTTGCGATTAACCATGTGAGGAAGTCCACAAGAGGTGTATGTTTGACTTGCGCTTTTCTTGTGGCCGGTTTGGTGCCGATTTTACCGACAAGTTCACATACTACGTCCAAGTCATTGGAACCAGTAAGGTTCCTGGAAAGGACAATCAGTTTGATTTGCTGAGCATCGGTGTCCGGGTTCGTTTCTTTTATAATCCATACCTTGGGATGGAAATTTATGAAACTGCCTCCCTTTGCTTGCAGTGTTACTTGTACAACGCTCTGCTCCAATAGTGAATACACTTTGGAGTTGGCTTGCGGTACTGCCATACATCCTGCATTGCAGAAAACGGCAAACTTACCAGCTGATTTATTGATAGTCTCCAATATTAGGTGAGGAGAGCGCATGGCTGTTTCTGTCAGGTCGGTCATTGTGCCCAACATAAAGGGCACTGATAACAAGGAAGGCATGTCCAGACTATAGGTAGTACAAACCGCATAATCAATTACAAAGCCATCGCTTTGCAACACATCAGTATAGATAATATCATTCCATAATATATCAGCCATTGATAGCCTCCTTTCTTAATTCCTCGGTAAAGGTTTTTACCGTTTCCCATCGGTAGGTGAGTTTATAGTAGTGTATGCGATTCCTTTTATTATAAATATATGCTGGATTTCCAATTTTTCTTCGATTCCCTTTTACTCTTCGTTCCCGGTTGATAATCAACTGATCCAAACCGCCATTTTCTTCAATGTCATTGGCTGCAATGCGTTCCGCAACTTCTTTGCAAAACCATTTTCCGCTGTTCTCCCGTATACTTACTGCATTCAGCACTTTGTCTATGTTCGTACCACTATTCCGGTATTCTTTAAGTTTTTCCTGAAATTCGATTCGCATTTCTTCATCCTGGTATTGCGAATATATATAGTTATAGCGGATGTGCACCATATATATGAAATCAGCGAAGCGTCGGGCCAAATCTTGCAATTCTCCAATCTCCTGTGGCAAATGACGGAAGGGAATCTGTTCAAAACTATCGGCTATTGCAAAGTCAGGATTATCCACGATGTAACGTAATAAGGTACCTTGACATGCTTCTGCTTTCAGAATGTGATCCACAATGAAGTCTTTATCTTCTACGGTCAGATCTAATGTACATTTCTGGGTAAAATCATAATCTACATTAGGGAAAGAGCAGAACTGGAACAGACCTGACTTCTCGTCCGCATCGTCATTTGTATCTTCATCATCCGTCTTGGTCACTTTAGGGGCATTGTGCAATGCCTTTGAAGTTGAGTAGATTAGTTCATATAACTGTGGACTACGTAAAATTCCGAAAGTCTGTAATCCGGAATTGTAGATGTATGCCGGATCATATTTTACATAATTGTTTCCACTTTTACCAATCATCTCACTTCCTGTGATACCTCGTTTGTCCGCACTGCCATCGTATAGATTTTTTGTCATGATCCGTTCCAGACGGATAATTTCCGCTTTCACCTCCGATAGACGGTTATATTGTTTTTCTGTAGCCTTACGATAGAGTTGTGGCATGAGCGAGAAATACTTCATGTGCTTTTGCAGGGTAGATATTCCGGGAAACATACGGTCTGCAAAAGCATCACGGATACGGCCAATGCCGAGTTCGTCGAGAGCTACAGATTCAGAAGTCATTTTCAGTACTTGCATGACTCGGGTTTGTTCTTCTCTGTTGCTGTGTATATATCCTAATTTCATAAAATTGCTAATAATGATTTTTTTATCGTTTCCTGATTCACTGTATCTGTTGTGGAAATGCGAATCAGAGGAAGCCCTAACTTTGTGAATATTTGATTTTTCAACTTATCACGTGATAGTTGGGCGTCATTCTCCTTATGGAAATGCCATCCGTCCACTTCTATGGCACTGAACGGCTGTTTGGTCAGGGAATTATAGAGCAGGAAATCTATATGTGAGAATGGACTTTCTGCAAATGTTTTTTCTTTATCTTCCAGTTGATTCCAGTCGGTAATAAGTCTGGACAGTGGATAATGACAAAGTACTCCCGTATGAGGCAAACCTAATTCAGCAATGGCTTTTAACAGAATATCGTATATTAGATTCTCTGATAAATGTTCAGAGACAGCAGGATGAGCAGCTTCGTAAGCCAATCTTTCTGCCGTATATTGCTGATAGAGCAAATCAAAGACAGAATGCAACTTACTGGATTTCACCTCAAAATTGTTGTACTGAATATAACTGATTAGCTGGCTGAGATTGGAATCCTCTGGCATTTCATTTCCGTTCGTTACCAAACATAATTTGCTCTTAGCACGTGAAATGGCAACATTAAGTAAGTTGGCATCATCCGAGAATTCTGTAGGAGAGTTGTCTACCATACTCATAATAATAGTATCACATTCTCGCCCTTGATACTTGTGTACTGTACTGGATATGTCTTTTCTAACAGCTTGATTGATTGCTTCAGCTTGAGCCCGATACGGAGTAATAATACCTATACTTTCCGATTCTGTACATTCCGATAATACCTCTTGCGTAATGACATCTATTTCACGTTGGTTGAAATGTCCTCTGGCATGATTGCCGGGTACAGTTCGAATTACTTGCAATACATCTTTTTCTCCTTCGTCTGTAGTCATGGCAATCAGTTCTCCATTGTAAAAGCGCTGATTACAGAACTCTATGATTTTCGGATGGCACCGATAATGTTCTCTAAGCAGTGTTACTGGCGCATCCCGAAATATTTCTACGCACGATTGTAGAAAACTGTGCGTGACAGCATTGTATCGGTCGTCCACTTGGTATGTGGTCTGAATAGCCCTTAACGCCAATTCTTCTTCTCGACTTACCACATTGGGTAACTGTTTGTCGTCACCCACAATCACGGCGTTCATGGCACATGATAGAGCCAAAGCCCCCGTCTTAATATCCACTTGTGAAGCTTCGTCCATAATCACATAGTCAAAAACCATGTCTTTACTGATACAGCTTTTGGCCGAATAAGTGGTACTGAGCACAATCGGATATTCTTTCAGGAACTCTTCTGTTCTGCGCTTAATATCCTTGATGGTAAATTTTTTCCTTTGTCCGGTATTATACCGTTTAGCTATCTTGTCCTTCAATAGTTGTAGAGAAGAGGAACGAAGTTCTTTCATACTCTTTTGGATATCTATGCTTTGGAGTGCTGAAGCAATCGATTCCAGCTCTTGCTCTAATTCTGTTTTTCGAGAAAAGTAGTAGGCCGACTCAAAACTGTTTATGACATCTGTCGCTTTTCTATTTAAAAATGTCAATACTTTAGTTCCTAACAAGAAAGCCCATTGCAATCTGAACCATAAACCTGGCTTATGTCCGTTCTCAACTATCATCTGATAGCGGTTGAGCAAATTCATAAGTTTAGCCGATGGTTTGCCATTCAACCATTCATCTTCTGTATGGTTGTCTTCCCGCATTTCGTTGTATTTCGATTCTTTTAATAGGGCATCGTATTCTGCCTTTAGTTTGGCCTGCTTGAGTTGAGCATCAAATCCTTGTGAAACGTCTTGAAGTGAGTCTTTTGCCAGATTCTTTGTAGTTGTTTGTTCATCAATCTTCCAACCTGTCATAGCAGGATGCTCTGGCTGGTTGGCGATGAATGTTTCTTTGTTTTGTACACTACCCAGTTTGGCAACAAGGAAGCCTAATCCTTCTCCGTTTAATTTCTCAGCTACATTCTCTACAGCTGAGTTATTGTTTGATACAACCAATACTGTTTTACCTTTCATCAGCAGATTGGCAATAATATTCAGTATTGTCTGTGTTTTACCGGTTCCCGGAGGTCCCTGAATAATGCTTACCTGATGTGTTAACGCAGCTTCTACGGCCGCTTTTTGGCTGGCATTGCATCCAAACGGATAATAGACATGTTTGGGCATAGAGTAAGTTGCCAATTTTGTTTTGTCACCTAGGTATTGAGCCAAGGGAACATTGTCACGCTTCACATCTACCAATTCATATTGTTTGGATAGAATACTTTCATCATCTTCTTCCGTAATCAGACCTGTTTCATCAGCCAGTTTGCGAAGATAATCCCAAATAGAACCTTTATTTTTGTCAATCGGAGTACGGGTAATATAGACCTCGTTCCCTTCCAGATTCTCATAATAACCATTGTCATAGGTTACTCGATAAAAAATGTAGCGACCATCTGTAAAACGTAGCAAATCTGCTACATTGTTAATATGTTTATTATTGATGTATAGCCCTTTTTCTCCAAGATTGATTGTCTCAGGATGTGTGAGATAAAGCAAACGTGATGTATTGTAATTGAATACACGTGGTGATGACGAAAACCGAACAGTCCAAAGTCCATTCTTGTTTTGGTAAATAGAAGAAACACGTTCTGTGACAAACATTTGCTTGTCGCCGCGTTTCTCTAAATCTATAATCATACATTGGTTAGAATCCATATATTTTATCTGCTATAAATATCTTTCAATAAGAATTCTATGATCTTCAGATAGGTGTTCAATATTTTTGAATGTTATTTGATTTTCATCGATTGTTTCTATACAAGGTACTAGCCATTCAAAATCGTCCGCAGAAAATCCATATTTAAGTAGCCAAATCTCTGTTATATCAGTTGTCCCAAATTGTATAAAGTTCGATAAGTCAAGAGCAAGCGGGTCTTGTGTTGCTTGGTAATATAATTTCAAGACAGCACAAATAGGAGTTGACAGAGATAGATTAATTACTTTATCAATATAGTCATATGTATCATATACGAGTAAATCATATTTAAATGAATGAGGTGATGTTTGGAATAACGTAACATTCCGTGCATTTCTGTTGGGAAGGGATATTGCAATAGGAGTTCTTTTTAGTGTTAATTGTCCTAGTTCAATTGTTTTTTGTTCTTCTGTAATATCCCCATTTCTATATCTTCTGTTGATTTCTGCTTTTTTCGATTTTTGTTGAATATAGCTTTGTCTTAAAGAAACAATTTCTTTAAAAGATTTTCCTTGTACTCTCCATAGAAGCATTGGGATAGAGGCGCTAAGCACTGTTTTTTCGGCAGGCGTTAATTCTTGTCTTCGTAAGTGTACGACATATATTCTTCTGAAGTGCTCTTTAATACGATTCCTTTCGACGGTCGGTATTTCGTAATATTTATCTGCAGAAATTAATCTGCCTCTCTTAAATAATTTTTCTAAGATATAAGCTACATCATTAAACACATCAGAATCCAGAATTCGTTGTTTTTGAGATTCAGTAATCTTTAGATCATTATTAAATGTATTGTTTTGAATAGCCTCGATTATATCTTTATGATCTTCTGGTGCAGCATCTATATTTTCGGATAATGCTGATATCTCGGATAGTGTACTAGGATTAATTAAACGATTGCAGAATGTATTCTTATGAGATTCTGATATAACTACATATCCATAATCGAATACATTTGAATTATTAGTAGTTCTTCCAGCTCTGCCAATTAGATTTTTTAAGTCTAAACGTTTTTTGTCTTCTGAACCATTAAAAACAAAGTTATCAATCCATACGACATCAAAAGGCATATTGATCCCTTGAATCAGAGTTGATGTAGCAAAGCATATTTTTGCGAAGCCACCAGCAACGAATTCTTCAATCATCCATCGCATTTTTAATGGCATTGAGCCATGATGAAGCACAATACCTCTTTTCATCAGAGACAGAAGAAGTGAGTGCTTATCACCATGTAGCGAGCCGCCAATATATTCTTTTAGCCTTTCAAAAATAACTAATGCTTTGGCATCTTTTATTTCATCACATTGATCTATGTACTCTTTAAAATCTTGCATAAATTCTTCAGAGTACAGTTTGTCTTTTGAGACATAGACCAAAACACTTCCATTATTATTTAGGCAATCAAGGATAACATCATTGACAATTATAGAATCTGTATCCTGATATGGGGAGAACAGCTTGAATGTATTTCCCTTCTTGGTGTAGTATAATTTACCTACAGAATTTTGTTTATATACTTTATATGAAATGCGGTCGACTAAGTTGTTTCTTGTAAGTTGTGCTTCAGGATTTGATACGAACGGATGAGCAAATACCTTTTTTGCGTTAGGAATATAAAATTCACACTTTCTTACCAATGCATCAAATAGCATTCCTCTATATGCATCCTCAGTAATCTGTGCTTCATCGAATAATATAAGGCCTATATTTAAAGATCCTAATATAGGAAAAACATCATCAGCTCTTTCTGGGGTGACGATATATATGCGTCTATTAACATTATTACGATTAACGTCTTCTATGAATTGTAATACAAGGACGTTTTTGGGGACAATTTTTCTAATTGTGTTGATATATTCAGCTATGAGTGCACGAGAGGGTAAAACTATAACAACATCATTGTCAACAATTGACAATAAGGATCTAAATAGAAAGGACTTACCGCTGCTTGTGGGAGCTGAAAAAGAGAAAATTTTATTGTTGTTAATCTCTTTAAATTCACTCGCTTGTACTGGAGTGAAATCAAAACTTGTTGCCTGTTTTATTGAATCACGATGAAACTTATAGGATAGTTCAATAATAGACTGAGGTTCTGTAGTTTTATAGAACAGTCCCATTAGATACATTAATTGATGCTCATAATCTTTAAACAAGTCTGGATAAAACTTCTTGATGCAAGCTAATGTTTCTAGATGGCATGCTGAAACTGGACCAGACTTATGTATATCTATTAAGATATTATCCATTAATTCTTTAAGATAGGATATATCTTCGTTTCTTTTGACAATCATACTATTTCTACTGTAATTAGATAGACTTCTGGATAATTAAGTAAAGCACTAAATGTAGGATATTTAATAGCATTTTCTATTATATGCGGCAGGTTTCGTGTATTAACAGAGAATGCTGCGGCAAATCCTAATTGATCTGTTAAAACATTGCGTGCTGCATTCTCTGTTGCCAATACTCTAAGATGACGAAGTTCTCTACTCATCTTATTATCATTAATGAAATCGCGTATTTGATTAAAAGCGTCATAATATCCATTTTGAGTACTTTTATATTTGGCTTCTCCATATACAATTATATCAGAAGTACTTAATGTATGGAAATCAAAACCAGGATTACCTTTTATTTGTTCTTTCCATAATTCCGCTATTGGAATCTTTGTATGAGTAAGTCCTTGGACTAAAGCTTCTTGTGCATTCATTGAAACTAAATATTCACCTAAGTCATCTTTTAGATTTCCAGGTGTATAAGAAGCACTCAGATATTCGTTCGTTATCATATTGCACAAATCTCTAATTGTAGGTTCTGCACAAGCAAGATAATTGGCTTTGTCTATGTCGTCAAGTGTTGCCAACCAACTAGTATCTTGAAGCCATGTTATTATTTGCATAGCCTCAATTGGAATTTCTGCGCTTGATATTTGTGTATCAAGTTCAAATACACAAGGATGAGATGGTAACCCATAGTGTGTTAAATCAATTTGTTGGATATTTACGATGTTCATATAGATTTATCTGTTGAATCCAAATTTATTCCATGCCTCCATAACCAAGCGTTTGGTACGGTACTCGCCAAGTTCTCGGAGTTCTCGCTCTTTGAGCACGCGGAATGTTTCGTTGATACAGCCTTTGCCACACACATCTTCGGGATCAAGGATATAGCGAAGATCCTCAGTGGTAAGACCATATAAATGAGCAAAGATGGCATCTAGTTCGGCTTGCCATACAGCTCGTTGCCCTTCATTCCATATGACTGGTTCTTCAGGAAGGTCATACTCTGGTGGGCACTCTTCTCGTAACTCTTCCATCCAACCATCCAAGTCGTGGTTGAACCAGCAAAGGCGTGTTACACGCTCCACAATGTCCTGTTCGTAACCCGATGCGGAAACCTGTTCGGTTGTAAGGACTGGAAATTGTTTCACAAAACTGATACTGGCATGACTTCCTCCAATTTTTTGTCTTGTTGTATAATCAAATACTAATGAAGACATCATTCCCAAAAGCAGCGCTCCGGGCATAGTGCCACGCTCCACGAAGAGGAGCGTGGCACTATGCCCGACGCCTTCGGCGTCGGGAATAGGCGACACTATAAATGTGCGTTCGTTTGTCGAATTTGTAATATCTCGAAATCCGATAAGCCATTTATGTGTCCATTCCCAAATAATATTATCTTTAGCATCTACTTTAACAAGCCGATTCTCAACTTCCTCTTGTGGTATCCAATACCAAGGCATTGGAGTGTCGTAAGGATTTGCTAGTTGTTCTAAAGTTGGTGTCGGTACTGTATTGGGGCGCTCTCCTTCGGTAGGCCAATTAGCATAGTGATGATTATAATGCCAAATCATTTTTCCTTCATATAGTGGAACATAAATCTGATTATTCAATAAAAATCTATTTCCTTTTAAATATGCCCCTTCATTGATGAGTTGAGAACAAGTACGGAAAAGGTGGGAATCGTTAGACATATGAATCATGCTGCCAAACTTAATATTCCAAGGATTTTCACTTGTTGTATCATTTATCATCACTTTACAACGGCGATAAATCTTAGTAGTAAGCATTGCATCGCGACTGGTACGAAACACCGGGCATGTTTTTGTATTTGGATTTAGAAGTTCAAAATCTGTTGTTTTAAGTTTATAAATTCTTGCAGAATCGAGAAGGTGATCTAGACGAGTAAGATAAAATCCGCCTGAAACTTCACGTGGATTATTTTGTTTTTTCCCAACTGTAAGGAGACAGAATTTAAACATCCGATGAATATCAAATAAGCCTTCTTTATTCTCAAAATCATAAAGAGATATTAACCTGTTTTCTTCAATGAGATTTGAGAAAAATATCTTATTACTATCATTTACTGCAATACCTGTAGGCAATACCAATCCCCATGCCTCTCGTGAGCAATTATAACAATGCTCAGCAAATAAAGGATATAAATCAATATCTCCAGTTGCTGTCATCGAGAAACGACCGCTGAAGCGAACATAACGACTCATGGCTTCAGCATTAGCCAGAGCCATGTGGTATACTATATAAAGTTCTGGATCAGTTTTTTTAAGGTCTGCAATAGCCTGCTTCCGTTGTGCTGCGGTACCCGCATTTACAATATCCGCACGCCCATTCTGCTCAAACCATTTCTTATCTTCCACCTTGATTTTATCCCAAGGTGGATTACCACACATCACATCAAATCCGCCTCCATCAGCAAATACCTCGGGAAACTCAACGCACCAGTGGAAGAAACGATTGGTTTGTGCCACTTCGTTCACTTCTTGTTTGAACGAATCAGGAAGGACCTGCAAACCTTCTATCTCCTCAACTGTATAATCAAGATATTTTATCTCTTGTAATGCATTATAGACTGTACGAGTATAGGGAATATTGAATGGGGTAAATGTCTCGCTTTCATTATCAAATTCAGAAGTTAAGTCTGTTGTATGGAATTGTTTGTAGAAACTATAAACATATATATCACAAGCTCTTCGAAGACATTCTACACGAGGAGACTGCATCAATTCTTCCCATTTTGACTGTTTTGTAAGTTCTTGCAAAAGAGAATCCTCAGGTAAGGCATTTATCTCTTTTACTTTACCTGCTAATCCTATTTGCTCACTATCAATATTTTGAATAGCAATATCCTGACTAAATAAGGTTATAGATAAACCCATATTTTTCCCATTACGAACTAAATCAACATCTTTGAGTGCCTGTTTGTTGAGCTCAATAATTCTTTTCTTAGTTTCTTTGTCATTAGCAGTAAATGCTTCTTTGGGAACACCATTAAGGAGTACGTCAAGGTTGGTCACTCCAACTACAGAGTTACCACAACGAATATGATGATCAAGGAAAGAAAGAGGTTTTCCTGCACAATATCCTTCAATCCAAAGTACAACTTTACAAAGTTCTACAGCGTCAGGATTATAGTCAACTGCATAGATGCACTTCTGAATTACCTCACGAAGCGATTCGCGATAGTCGAGCGAAGCTGGGTTGTCTTCGCCAGTACGTAAGGTAGAGATGTACCAGGCCAAAGTTCGAGCCATGGCCAAAATAATATGACCAGAACCGCTTGCTGCATCACATACTTTCATAGAAAGAAGTGAACGAACTTTTTCCTCGGTAGTCTGACATTTAGCAATGCGTTCCTTTATCACCGGTTCCAATGTAGTACGGATTAAATTTTGTACGAGATCCGGACGGGTATAGTAAGAACTGGATGATTTTCTATCAAGTCCTGCTCCAAAAGTAAAGTTCCATTCTGAGACGGATGTTCTCGGCGTAATAATAGCACGCATTTCAAGAATACCCTCGTATACTGAACCAAACTCTTCTACATCAAGAGATGAATAATTAATCTTTACACGATTTTGCTTTTCATCTCTAAACTCATTTAGGCAAGAGAAAGCAGCAAGAAGCTGTTCATTGGTAATTTTGCATTGACGTAAATAATGTAATGTCTCAGAAGCGAATAATACGCCTCCAAGAGGTTTTATAAAGAGTGGAGCTCCGAATTTTTCATCTTCAAAAAGTCGGAAAGAATCCATTAATCCTTCCCATAAATCGCAGTAACGTTCATTGCGTAAATAGGGTAACTCTGACAAGCCACGTAAGCGAGACACTGCATAATATTTTTTGTAAATTTCCTGGCAACGAACTTTTTGATCATAATCATTATCTGTATCCGGAGCACCGATATTGTATACCAGATTGCGGTCTTCAATAATGAAGAGAAATAATAATCTGTAAATAAAATGAATCAGTTCTTTATTCAAAGTCTGTGCGTTTGCTTCACCATTGATGACAGCCTGTCTGAATACTTCATTACCTTCACCTTTTCCGCATACCACTGCATGGCCCAGTATTTCCATCGCTTTTTGAACGGCATCACTCAACCCGGCACGAATGCGGTTGCCGCTTTCAATAGAACGATTGAACCATTGTTCCATAATACAGGCATTATCCCCGCTGTGTGTAAAACGGGAAGTATGCATCAGTCGGAACAACAAGCAGAATTCAGCATAATGATCTTCTTCGACCATACGACGTATATCGAATTCAATATATGTAAGTTTGACTAATTGCCCTGTATTACGAATTATACGCAATACCTGACCATTAGTCACTATACCATACACATGTTCTGTATTATTTAAATAATCAAGCATAGTGGCTTGGGGTGACTTTTGACGGCGTTCACCTTTGATTCGCTGGTCGAGTGTGCATTTGTCGAGAAGATCTAATTCTGCATCACCAGTTTTATCTCCGACTATAATAATTGGCATTTGGTCCAATTCGGGGCAAATATAAGGTATGTCGAACTTACGTTCGCCTACTTCAATTTGTGTAGGTTGATAATCTAACTGATAATCAAGACTCGAAAAGAACCGCTCCATGAGACGACGTACAGCTTTCGTTCCATATGGGTCGCGAAGAGAGTTACGTTCAGAAAATAGTTTCCAATCGTTACGCAGACTGCTCCATGCATTATCAATTTTGGCCGTGAGCGAAACATCAAGATTAAAATCTTGTTCACGGTTGCCTTGCATGGAAGATTCAGTCTCTATTTCATGTAAAATATCATCTGAGAGAAGATGTCCATATATATGTATAGAAGTATAATCCATATCCAATAGTTTATTTTATAAATGTGATACTTTGGGCGTATAAACAAACGCAGCTATAACATCCATGGGGAGAATTGGCTTTACTACCTGATATTCTGATTCTGAAAGATACGTACGGTATCGTGCAAACGAACGTACAAGGTTGTTTGCACGTTCTGTGGCAATGTCGTCGGTGTGCAGGCGTAGTGTCGCTTCATTGTTAATCCATTCCAAACGGCGGTTGAAGATATTGCGTTGAGCAGCTAAGTCAATATTACCGGTTGGCTGTGAATCCAAAAAAAGATTTTGGCATTCAGCCTCTGAAATGAAATCATGATTGTCTACTTTCCCCTTATACCCAAAGAATATCATTTCCTCACCAACCAATTGATTATCGTTGTGTTTTGTCTCGCTAATTACAGATCGGACTCGCATAAGGAGTACGGTAGTAACCGTATCAACTTTGTCTGTCTCTATAACCATTGCACGGCAAGCTCCCAAGTCTCCGCCGTTGATTGTATCATTGACAACACTCCTTGAAAGATCTTCTACGAAAGTGTGATTACGTCCAATATACATGTAGTTTTTAGGAGTAGGCGAAGCAAATGAAATCCGCACTGTTCCTTTTTTATCTACCGTCCGTTGAAAGTAGGATTTCAAATTTTCTGGCAGTTCGATAAATTGGAAGGAATAGCACAGTGGAATACTATCCACTTTCACATTGATACCGGCATGTCGTAATTCTCCGATAACGAAATCCCTTGTATCGTAAATATCACCTATAACCTTTTTGGCTTCATTCAGACTTTCAATCAACCGGGTCGGATCCATTGCTTTCGTATTATGGGCAAAGTAGGTATGTGACTTCTTTTCAATTTCTACAGCTCGTTGAATACGTTTATCATGTTCTTCAACCGTTTCTGAAGCCCACTCCATATCAAAAAGAGTCGGCTGTTTAATAAATTCCTTTTTCGTGTCGAGTACAATAATCTCTTCCATAATACTCTCCATAAGCGTAGAATCATTATCGGCAATTGGGATGTAAATACCTAATGATTTTCGAATCTGATTTTGCTTACGATAAAGTACTTTCATGATGATTTTGTCGACAGGATTCGTGTCTTCATCAAAGAGTGTAAAAATCGCAACTTCTTTTTCAGTCTGTCCAAAGCGATCTATACGACCGTTACGCTGTTCCATACGATTAGGGTTCCATGGTAAATCATAATGAATAACACAATTAAAACCCGTTTGAAGATTTACTCCTTCTGAAAGGCAATCAGTACATACTAATACATGGCGAGGTGCTTTAGCTAATTCTTCAATCTTCATTTTACGGTCTTCATCCGTAAGTCGACTGGTTATCACTTCAACCGATACATCTTTGTATTTTTTATTGCCAGATAAATGTTTGGCTATATAGTCTTTACAATATTCTGCTGTCTGTATATATTGGCAAAAGACTATTGGAGCATATCCAGAATTTAAGGCAAACTCAACATTCTTTGCCAATTCTGTAACTTTGCTATCTTGTCCCTTTTCTTTGATTTCTCGAAGGATTGAAATGAATGAACGGAACTTGTTCTTCTCACTATTTGATGATTCCTCGTATGATTCAGGAATTACATCATCATTGAAAAGCCCATCTTTTAATGCATCATTAAACTTATAAATCTTGTCGTTATCTTCTGCTACATTTTCAGAATCATTAGAGCGTTTGTTTATTTTGTTCTGTAGCATGCTAATACCTGCATCTGGACTTGACATCACACCTCTGATAAGGGCCAATAGATCCCAGTAAATATAGCGTTGTTTTATTTTACCTAAAGAACGTGCAGCTTTGACACCTTCACGTACATAGTCTATAATGTTCATAAGGAGAGCATGGTACTGAGCACTTAATTCATATTTGGCATCAAATTGAACGCGAGTAGGAAATATCATATCATTTCCTACATAAGGTTTAACATCTGCACGACGGCGTTGGATAAAATAATGTGACAGTTCTTCACGTTGGCGAGCATCTTCCAATGTGAAATGCTCAAACTCAGGTTTTAAGAGCCCGATAAGTGATTGAAATTCCTCATTATTTCCACTATGAGGAGTTGCAGTAAGAAGTACTATATGCCTTTCTGATTTAGACAAATCAGAAAGTAAAGCATGGCGTAGCTGCTGACTCTTGTTGGCACCTTTGGGCTTAGCGCAAGTATGTGCTTCGTCCACTATGATAAATTCCGGACAATGTTGTAGAAACATTGGCTTTCGGTCTGAAGACTTAATATAGTCTATAGAAATGATTTGGAAGGGTATATCGCGGAACACATTTTGATTGGCACGCATATTCTTTTCCAAACGGCTTATTGTGCTGGAGCGGATAATTTCGGCTTCCAGTCCAAATTTATCGCGAATTTCATTCTGCCATTGCTCGCATAGGTGTGGCAAACATATAATAGCAAAACGTTGAATCTCTTTGCGATCCAAAAGTTCTTTAGCAATTAATAAAGATTCCAAAGTCTTACCTATACCTACATCATCTGAAATCAGCAAACGTATAACCTGGTGTTTCAGGGCCAATATGAGGGGGACCATTTGGTAGGGGCGAGGTTCAAAAGAAAGTCGTCCTAAACAATGGAATGGTCCTGCTATGTCACGAAATGATAATCGGCACGCATTATAAAGAATACGTGCTGCCTCAGGATAACTATTCGCTCCCACATCATCAGATGAGGGCTTGCGAAAATCATATGAGCAGACCATTGAATTTAGTTGGTCTTTATATAATGGCTTATACAGACCGATAACTTCGGCATCTGTACCACCTAAAGGTTTGATAATTAATATATCTTTATCTGATGACTGTTGAACCACCCATGGACGTGAGCGAAATTCAACAAGTGTTCCTGTCTTATATTCCATCTCAATTAACTTATTGGAGTAAATATGTCTGAATGTGCAGATACAAACTCTGCCAATGGTGTTTTATAATACCAAACGATGACTACATAGCCGGCATCTTCAAGCACTTCTCTTTTCTTTCTATCATCTTCCTGCACTTCTGGTAAATCATGAGGTGTTCCATCACAAAATACCACGATTCTATCACCATACATGAAGTCAGGTTGTACATAATATTTTTCTGGAAACATTGGCTGGGCTTTATCTGGTAAGCGAAGCTTATGTTCATATAAATATTTTAAGAATTCGTATTCTGTGCTGCTATTATGATCCCGGGTTGCTTCGAGTTCCTCATACTGTTTATCGTAGCTTTGAAGTTGGCCAGCATTACGCACTTCTATATCAGCATTCATCATGATAGATAATGTATTATATATTTTTCTAATATCAATAAGTTGATGATATGGCTGATTGTAGTAATTAAGCAAATTAGTATAATCTGCAGGAATTAACTTGGCACGCTCTTCCTCAGAGAGTGGTGTAGTTTTTCCATAACAGATTTCATAAGCTCGTTTTACTACAGCGTGATAAGATGCTGGCTCTAATACCAAGCGTTCTAGTACGCCTAATGAGCCTTCCGCGTTCTCGTAAATGAGAAGATTGGGGACTTTTTCTTCACCCATTACATCGGCTCCTATTTCACTACCTTCTATTTGAAAGACATCTTCTATAGCTTGCTTAAATGCATACAAAAATGTACGAACAGCTCCTTTATCTGATAAAGCAAGCGTATCAAGAGGCTGAATATAAATAGCATTTGCAGTTGTCTCTGTAAATAACTTGACGTACTTGATACTGTTTGGCTCTTCCGGATGCTGTTGTTGTTTTTGCATATGAATTGCCATACGTTCTGCGCTAATCCAGTCACCTGTTTTTGTATCAAAAGCGAAGCCATTCGCATTGTCGTCATTCTTTGATTCCAGAATATAGGTCAAGCGGCATGAGGGAATGTAACGAATATTGGCTAAATGAGTTCCATTATTAGTCTTCAGTTCACACACACTTATTGCACGAGTATCATCCGAAGAGAAGTAAGTGTTTAATTGATAGAACTTTCGGCTGCGTTCTTCTTCTTGACACGTAATTTTTTCGCTTTCTTGTGCTACCATGTCTTGCAATTGTATACAGTAGCCTGGTATCATTTTAGAGACACCATCAAGACTTTCTCCTGTGATTATATCTGTATGATGTGAAGCATTCTCTTGATTTTTATAAATTACTCCTGTTTTGGGATTGTAGAAAAATTTGTTAGGCGTTACTTCACCTGCCAACATCATGCGAGATACACGGAATTTACCACCATCATTGTAGATGATATTTTGAGGACCAAATTCTGTTAATGCCAATGATTTTGCCCGGCTAAGATATTCTACCTTATCACTATTTTTATATTGCAGTAAAGCTCTCTGAGGTAATTTTGTAAAATTATATCCTGGCAAGAATCCTTCACTGGCAAAATATCTGTAAGGATAGAATTCATTCTCTTCAGCATTTTTCCCTTGATTTTGTCCGAGAAGCATATCGCGAAGTTCGATTCCTCGTCTTTCCTTTAATAGTGCCTCTTTCTTTTCCTTGGAATTTTCACCATATATATTATTTCTAGTAACAGTTTGTGCTTCTTCAATCTGCTGTTGAGCTAATTTATATAAGCTACGCCAGCGGTTGAGAGCTTTGTCAAAATCATATAAATAACTATCCAAAATCCGGTCCATCCAACTGTCAGAGAACCAATATGGCATCTCTTTGTCGATTCTACTAGACAAATAATAGTCTGATATCGCTTGCTTAAAAATAGCTTTAATCTCTTGTTTTCGTTCTTTTGAAAGTTGGAGATGATGAACAACTTCGGGTTTTAACGTAATGTTATTTGCATTACTATAATCAACCAAATCTGCAATCCCGTTAGATAATTGAGGAATGGGGCATATGGATAATATAGTAGAATGCAAATGGGTCGAGAATAATTCTTCGTTAACCAATTCCATACGTGGTGCTTTTACCTCACCACTCACCATCTTTTCAGGATGACGAAGATAATAATTTTCGTGAGAGTTACGTGTACGGCAGTAAGTATAGATTAAAGCTGCTTGACCGCTACGTCCTGCACGACCGGCACGTTGAGTATAATTTGCTGGAGTAGGTGGAACATTGCGCATACCCACTATAGATAGGTCTTTAATGTCAATACCAAGTTCCATGGTAGGTGAACAGTATAGTACAGGAAACTCTCCATTACGGAATTGCTGTTCTCGTTTTTCACGTTCATCTTTAGGAACCTGACCTGTATGATCTTTCGCTTCCAAATTTATAATGGAAAGCGGAATATTTTTATAGAAGTTCTGAAAATATTTATTAGGGGTATAAACAATTTCATCCCCAATAGTCCTAATTCTTGTAAGATCTGTTCTCACATTTTTTTCATCACCTTTTTCCCATAAAATGCATGAATAAAATAATTGGTAAGCTCCGTCATTTTCTTGAATGTAATTACCCAATGCAGCAAATAAAGATTGCATATAGGAAACATAATCTTCTGAATTACGGATTGTTGCAGTACCTCCATTTATATTCAAGAAATCGCGAACAAAAAATGCCAATTTAGAGCGATAGCCAGCGACCTCTTTTCCAAAAGCCTTGCGCTTATTCTGTGGTTTTACAAAGCATAATGCATGTGAGGCAGTAATTCTGTCGTTATCGTCTAATGTCCATGGACTTTTTAGATTTTCTCTAACTTGTTTCTCTATGTCTTTTGCAGCCTCTTCTGTTCTATCATCAGAATATATGCACAATTTGTGACGCATATAATCCAATATTTGGGTGATGAAGCGTTCCTTATTTTCATCAGATAATCCGTCTAGTTCAGGTATATCATAGAGACGGTCGCAACCATTTTCACCTGTAATTTCGTCATGGAGATATTCATAATTAATCTTCAATAGTGCACATTCTTCAAGATTGGGCATGTTTACTTGCCAGTTTCCAGCCAGATCATCGTAGATGATAGTTCCTAAATATCTTTCCATTACATTTTCTACTTTCTTTGCACGCCCTCCAGTCCAATTGGGGAATCGGAAATAATCGTTATGAGAAAGATGAAGGTGCTTAAATACGAGTCTAGCAATTCTATCACTACCAATAGGCTCATCTGCTTCTTTTACAGCATTCCAAATGGCAGAGCGTATTTTACCTATACGTATAAAATCATTAAAATGGCCAGATTGTAGGGCAGCATCCTGACGAGCATCTACAAAAGTCATGACTTTACAGTCTGCAGGTTCTACATTTGCATTTCTCATTTTTATGACATTCTCATATGAAAGTACGGTTGTTGCTGTGCTTCTACCTTCACTACCAATTTTTGATAACTTAGACCATTCTTTACTTGATCCTGAATAGATAGCTTTTGCCGTTGGATCATACTTCAGTGGACTTGGCACATATATTCCTTCAATACACTCATTATTAACATCTTGAACTTCTGAAAGGTTCCCATATATTGTAAAATAAACTCTTTTTGGGAAACGATCTAAATAAGTTTTCTTAAATTTTCGATTCCCATTTTTATCTATAGTGTACCAGTCCTCTGGAATATCATCTGAATTTGGATTTAGTAAGAAATCTTCAACAGATTCATTCTTGTGGGGAACGATAATATAACCGTTATTTATAGTAAATTCTTGCTCTTCTTCATCTAATTCATTACGCTCATCGTAATTTCTGGGGAGAAGAGTGTCGTTTATAATTTTTACAGAATACAATTCATGTCCGCTTAAACGACTGAACATGATAGGATAATATTGTACTTTATGCTCATTATCAGACAATTCTTCACAATATAATTTTTCATCAACTGTAATGTAACGGTTTTCAGGATTTCCTAATGTTGCATATACATTGCCGGTCTGAGGAATAAATTGATGGATTTTATAAGGTAATAGATTAGCCCCTTGATTAATATTAATATCATTACACCAGTTTAATATATCAATAATGTGCTGAATACAAATATCTATTGAGACTTTTTTATCAATATAATTATGTAATTGTTCAGCTATTTTCTTAATAGAACAAGGAGCTCCTCTGAAGTACTTTTGTTCCTGTTTGTCAAAGCGCAGCGCAATGTTCTGCTCAATCCAATTGGCTGTAGGATGATTGCGGAGCATATCAGCATTTAAATCTGATTGAATAGGAGAATTTATAGCTGCTAGTATATCCTCTTTAGAATAATTAGTATTGGATAAGCCAACCTTCAAAGTCTCATCTACAACTTGATTAATATTATAGGAACTGCCAAAAATACAAGAAGCAACTTCTGCAACCTTTTGACGCTGTTCTTTATAGCTAAGTTTATCATCTGCAACCATTGTGGCAGATGTTCCAAAACATAACACAGGCTTTTTAGCTTGTGCCTTTATTCGCCTAATCAAAAATGAGACATCACTACCTTGCATACCACGATAGGTGTGCAATTCGTCAAATATCAAATAATGAAGATTCTCAAGGAAACAATCTCTGAGCCGTTTTTCATCACCAGCGCGAGTCATTAAAAGTTCCAGCATCATATAGTTGGTTAATATGATGTTGGGAGGCGTAGTTTGTATGCGTTCTCGAACTTGTGAATCTTCTTGTCCTGTATATTTGGCAAAAGTAAACGGGCATTCTTTTCCTGTTGCACTTTCATACTGTTGACGATATCGAGCCAGCTCTTCGGATTGAGAGTTGATGAGCGCATTCATAGGATATACAATAATGGCTATTGTTTTATTGATAGAATCCTCTTGATGTTGTAGTATATAATTGAAGATGGTAGCCATAAATGTACGAGATTTGCCCGAACCTGTACCTGAGGTTACAATAAATTCTTTATCTTGACATCCTAATTCTATCGCCTCCTGTTGGTGTTTATAGAAGGGATTCTTAAAAAATAATCCTAAATCTTTATGAATAGGGAAGCCATTTTTGATCATTTGACTTACATTGATTCCAGACGCAAAATTAGGATTAAACTGAATTAAGGCATCCGGCCACAATTTTTCGCTTTGAATGGCCTCACTAACCTCTTTTCTTATCCGTTTGTCTTTTATGGAAACGAAACTACCGATATAATCTTTATAGCTTCGTTTTAGTTCTTTGTATATATCTAATATATTCATTTGTATATAATCGTTCTATTGTTTTGAGCTTATTAATAGTTCTCGAATATCGACTTCTAATATTTGAGATATTCTTAATAATGTTTCAAGACTTGGTTGGGAAGTGTTTGTGCACCATTTGGATACAGTAGCAGGATCTTTCTCCAATTGCTTAGCTAGCCATTTATTGGTTCGCTTTTTCTCCACAAGCACAACCTTGATACGGTTTATGTCTTTTTCTTTTTCCATAAGGATTTTCTTTCGTTCCATGCAAAGATAAGAAAGCCTATCTATTTTCCATCATTTCAATAGGACTATTTGCAATATAAATTGCGAATTAGTTCAATATTATATAGAATAACTTCTTGTATAAGAATTTTCTCGTATTTTTGTATCTGGAAAATCGTCAAAAAGTCATGGATCACATATATCTTAATTCAGTAATTACTCAAGAAACAATAAATGAGATAAAGTTTTTATCTTTATATTACGATAAAATAAGTATAGTGCACGACATTGTTTATACTATTGAGTTAAATCCCAAAACAAATGAACCTTATGTTAAAGGGATACCTTTTTTACCTTCCAATTTTGAGCACGATTATAAATATTTATTAGAGGAAGGTGTATTAGAAATTATAAAAAGAAAGGAAGGTAAAGAAGATGATGAATTTGATTCAATATATGCAAAGTCAATTAGTAAACTTATTAATGATGAATGGGATTATCTATTCCCTAAAGATGGAGATAATATTATTATTTCAGATGAGATAAAAAATATTGTTCAATATACATTTAGAGATAATAAAAAGGTCCCATTAGATTTATTGTGGTATTTCTATGCGTTTAAGTTAAAAGGAAGTGTAAAATTACTCATTGAAGGCAAGAAGTGTTTGAATTCTAGCATTAATTTAGATTATCTTTTTAATAAGTATATATCATTAAATACCCAAATAAAGCCACAATTTGAATCGGGTAAACTGATTGAAAATGCAATTAATATGTCTTTACCATCAGTTGATATGTTAAATTTCGAAGATATTCTTGAACTAAAAATTAAATTGAAGGATGAATTAGCACAATTTTCAGATGTAATCCATTCTATTGAGTTTAAATATAAGAATCAAGACATAAATACAATATCTTCAAATGAGTATGATATTATATTTAAGCAGGAAATTGAGAAACCATACAAAGATCTCCGGCAAAAAATTAAATCCTTAAAAGGACGAACATTTTTATCCTTTGTGGATAAAGCTAAAGACATTAATACTTACATACCGATGATTGGTTCTTTTATTGCAAGTATTCCACTAAAATATTCACTTATGTTGTCTTTGGGGTTAATAAGTTTAGAAACTTATCATGAATATAAAATAAGTAAAAATGAAGTAAATGAAAATGGCTTGAATTATCTGATTAAATTGAATAAATATTCAAAATGATGTCTTAACTTATTATGTGATAATTTGTAGATTCCAATGTCTCATTGGAAATTTTAATCTAATGCTTTCTTTCATGGAAAAATTGACCCTATCATTGTAGAAAATATATTTTGATAGGGCTAACATTATTTCTATCTAGTTATAGCCATATAATGAAAATATTAAATCCGATTCTTTTAATAAATTTTTATTTGGCAAGTTAATGTTTACACCTCCAACTCCTTCAACGGCAATCCATAATTATATTGTCTGAAAAATCCTTTGTGGATAAGTTTCAGACCAAGGGCCTGATAATACTTGTAGTCATCATCCTCGGTGCAGAGGTATTTGAAACCATAGCGCGGGGCGTACTCCTTGAAGAATCGGGCTAGGTCTTTCAGGTTTTCCTGTTGGTCTCGTTTGAAGTTGCTACGCACAATGATAATGCTCCAGTCGGGGATACGGCCGACACCACAACAATATTCCCAGAAACGGATGTATAAATCCATTTCGCCTACATGGACAGAAACACAAATGCCGTTAGCGTTGTGCATGACGGAACAGCAGTTTCTGTAACCGAATCTCTCACATAAATAAAGATTGAAATCGTAAATAAAATCGGAATAGTTCATAATAATTTGAATTTTGATGGTTAATAAAGGCTGAAACCTCGCTTGCGTTTCGGTTTCTTTTTCTTCTTTTTAAGCCGGTTGGCCTCTATCGCTTCCTCCGTGTCATAATCCGTAGGAGAGGGTGTGAACAATCCTAGACTGATACCGGAATTATTCTCCTGCTGATATTTATGCCGAGGTTCCTCGCGTATGATTTTTGTCTGTGTTTGACGCTGGTTCATGGTAGCAGAAAGAGCGTTATATCTTAGTTCCTGGTCGATGTTCAGAAAACTGAACTAGCGGTCAATCTTGGAACCGCTAAAGGGCAGTTGGTTGCATGTGAACTTGACACCTTGCATCTCCCCGGTCGTGCGACTTAGCTTCCATTGCGTATCAATTCCGTATCTCCGTAAGGCCAGTCGCGGCTCACTCCAGCCTCGGGCGTTCGGAATTTTTCGTTTCAAAGCATGATAGATAAAATATTTACCCCTGTCGTGATGGAGTAACCACATGAAATTCACATGCTCTTTTCCTTCGGCAAAATGCAAGCGGTAACGAGCCGTCAGCATCTTACAAACTTTTTCATTTCGGTAGCGGTCGTTCTTGTCGCTGATGGTGTAGCCGTCATTATCCACCCGATTGTAAACGATGTGACAATGCGGATGGTTACGGTCGGTATGACGGGCGATGATGAACTGCGTGTTCTCAATTCCCATCAGCTTCATATAGTCGTGGGCAATTTTCAGCATCAGTCCATAATCGTCACGGATACGATCTCCGTCTTCTGCGGAGAAGCTCAATGATATATGGCCGACCGTGTTCTTGACCTTGTTGTTCAGTAAAGTCTGCAACTCGAATTGCTCCGCTATTTCTTCGGGCGAACCGTAGACACCAACCGCTTTCAGCAGACGCGATTTATCTTCTTTCAGCACATAGTTTACACATCCCGAAAACGATGTGCCCTTGACAATCTTACCTATCATCTTTGAGCTGTTTTATGAGTTGTGAAATCTCTTGGGCAACGGTTCGGCACTCATCTGCCACACGATAAAAACCGTAAGCGTTGGATCGTTTTGCAAGCTGGTTCAGGTTCGTGCTTTCGCCAATCAGTTTTTTGATGATGTCAAGATTTTCTTTCGTAATCCGTTCGCGCACTGTACCGTGTTCGATGAGTGAACGCACTACTTCGCTTTGACTGCGTTTACTGCGTCGGCTAAGTGCTCTGAGCCAACCGAACTGTTCGTCTGTAAGACGGATTGTAATTGTATTTTTCTTGTCCATAATATTTGCTTTTGAGATTAATAATTGTGACCATCGGGAGCCGTCTCACCGTCTTTTGAGGTGAGCAAGTGGCTGGGAAATGTAATACACCAGCATAAACTTGCTCCAGTGAAAAAGAAGTGAATCAGACATCTGAAAGTCATCGTTTGAAAAGTCCTTTCTGGGTATGTTGAACCGTTGCTGAAAGCGGTGCTTTCTCCACATTGGCAAGTTGTAAATCGAAAGTTTCGACCAGCGTTTTCAAGGCTGGATTCAACGTGATAAGACGATTAAGAATAACCTCCTTTGTTTCTTCTCTCAGCAGGAAATCGGCGATTTCATAACTCGCATCCCGCTCTTCTTTTGTTGCGTTTCTTTCCATAAAATCGAAGAGAGAAACCTCTATTCCCAAGCTCCGGATCATCTCCATTTTATTCGGTAGCTCCCAGGTTAAGGAAGAGCAGGACACGTCGGTTTCTCAATACGCTCATGGCATCCCGATTGAACGCCTCGTTCTTTCCGCCCGAAGCAATTCATAGATATTGCGGCAGATAGAAGCTGGATATTAAAGCACTTTTCTCACTCTCCACAAGGGCAACCGGACGTTGCTGGTCAGAAGACAAAAGGTGCTCACCAAACATAGGCAAGGTTAGCACAACGATGCGAACAGCATCGTGTCGAGATTTTGTGGGCAATAAATAATTTGCCACACCATTTACATTTTTGAATTGTATATAGATATTATTGATTATCAGTTGTTTGTGGGTAATATGATAGAAAAGTGGAGTGTTTTTTCTTTGAAGCAGAATAAAAACTGAATTTTAACACGTTTAACTTTTGTAAACCACGATAATCATGGAAGTGTGCAAGTTTTATAGTGATAATATTACTTACAAGAGATGGTCTGAATGTTTGTATTTGGTGGAGACAGTATGACGAGAGCCTCTTAATAAGTGTAAAATAAAGAATGCATAAATGAACTTTTGTAGTGAAATTTTTATTGATTGTTGATTATTTTACATACTTTTGCGTTCAAATTAAATAGATTTACAAAATGGTAACTTAAATAGAATCAAAGTTGTACTCATTGAAAAGAAACGGACGGCCAAATGGCTTGCCGAAGAATTAGAGAAGAATCCTGCTACTGTAAGCAAGTGGTGTACTAATGTATCTCAACCAGATCTGTACACACTAGACAAAATTGCAACATTGCGTGATATTGACAAGCGAGAGTTTATAACAGGGAAAGATTGAAGTCATGACAGATATTGTACAAATTCAAGAATCTGAGTATGACGCAATTCAGCGACAGGCTGTCGCAGTTATTGACAAGACAAGAGCAATGGTGGCAACAGCAGTAAGTCCTATCATAGGTACGGCTCATTAGGAGATAGGCAAGTTACTTCACGACAGAAAAGTCGAGAGCAAGCATGGAAGTGGTGTGATCAATTTTTATCCTATAACTTGAAGCAACGCTATCCTCAGATGGGTGTTTCTCCCAGAAACCTGTAGAATATGAAGAAGTTATACGGGCGATTCTGCAACAGCGAATCAAAACTGCGACAGGCTGTCGCAGTTATACCATGGGGACATATATTGACCTTGATGCGCAAGTTCGATGAAGATGACAATGCCATTATATTATGCACAGGAAATCACATCAAAAGGCTGGAATCGTGAACTTCTATCCAGTGCCATATCTCTGAAAATGCACATGAGGAAGTATACCTCTTCTGATAATAATTTTGAGCAGACTCTGCCTGCCACACAGGCGATGTTTGCCAATGAAATGTTCAGAAGCGGTTATAATCTTGGATTTCTTGGTGTTAAAGATCCTATATAGGGAACAGAACTTGAGGTTCGATTAGTAGAGAAGGTAAAGCAATTTCTTTTAGAACTTGGTAGGGGCTTCACCTATATTGGTATTGGCAACCAGTATGTGCTCGAATACAACGGAAAGCGGAGTAAGGTAGATATGCTTTTCTTCCATCGTGGTCTGCATTGCCTTGTAGCCATTGACTTGAAGATTGGCGAGTTTAAGCCGGAATATGCAGGCAAGATGAACTATTATCTGTCATTGCTTGACCGTTTGGTGCGTAGGGAAGATGAAAATCGTTCTATAGGCATTATCCTATGCGCTAAGAAAGACCGTGTGGAAGTTGAATTGACATTGGAAGATATGGACAAACCCATTGGTGCTGCTGATTACCAGTTGATTGTTTCACAGGAGGAGCTAAAGAAAATAGTTGCCGAAGAACTTGAATCTTTTAGTAAAGAGTTTACTATTTGTATGGAAACAGAGGAGGATTTTTAAAAAGAATAACTATGATACTATAAGTGAAGCATTTTAACACTTGTAAGGATGAACTCGATTTAATAGAAAAGGAATGATTGGGAAATCCTCATAAAAGAGCTTAAAAAAACATGGCATTTACAATTATCTGTATTCATCCAATAGTAGGATGCAAATATCTAAAGATACTAAAAGAGGGAGAATACTATTTCTTCAATGATTGGTATCGAGAAGAGAATGGACATATTATCAGAAATGAGGATAATATATTCAAAAAAGGCTTCTTTGGTAATGGTATTACAATCCAAGCTGTTGTCGGCAAAAACGGAAGTGGTAAAAGTTCACTTCTGGAGCTGATATATAGGATTCTAAACAACTTCTCTTATGTTACTACCGAAGGCGTTTATAGAGCAAAGGCAGAAAGATTATATTATATAAAAGGAATAAAGGCAGAACTATATTTTGAGTTAGATGGGCAACTCGGGTGTGTGAAAGTTGAAGATGATACCGTAACATTTGTCTATGGCGAGAATAATCCTTTAAAATTATACTTCCCCGGCAGCAAGAATTATGAGGAAACTGACGGCTGGCTTAACGCCAGACCATTGGACGGGTTTGATCATGATGCCATACGTGGCATGGAAAGAAGAACAATAGGGGAAAACATAGAAAAGACATTGAACCACTTCTTCTATTCTCTTGTGGTGAATTATTCCATCCAATCTTTGAACCCATGCGACTATGAGTATGAAGAAGCATATGGCGAAGATGCAGACGATTGGGCTGATAATTCTTGGCTGACAAGTCTCTATAGGAAAAACGACGGTTATATGGTACCCATAGGATTTGAGCCCTATAGAGGGAACAACCAGATAGACTTGGTAAATCAAAAGGAATTAGCTGAGGACAGAGTGGCTGCGTTGCTAATCGATGCAGAAAAACATGGTCATAAATTGTTGCCTGGGTATAGTTATAGTTCAATAGATTTTACTTATGACCAAAAGTTTTCTTTAAGATTTGACCATCCGGCAGAAGATGATGATATTTCCACGGATGCAATACAGAAAATTGCAGAGGACTTGAAGAGTGAAAGAAGTAATCTCTTTTTTGAATTCTACGGAATTGATGAGGGTTATAAACAGAATGATTGTCACCTCTTTAAGCGGGCTTTTATGTATCTGATAGATAAAACTTTCAGTGTAAGTCGTAATTATCCAGACTATGAAGATTACTCAGAACTATCGGATGCTTTCTTTGACTTGGAACATAAATTGCTTCCAAAAGAAAAAGACATGGTGGTTTCGCTTATAGAGAAAGTTAAAAAGGAACCATCGCATATAGGAGTGAAAGTTCACCAGACGTTGCATTTTCTTGAGAGGCTTATTTATATTGATGAGGCTGAACAGTCTGAAATGAATAATAATGGATTCTCTTATGAAGAATACATACAGCAATTCTTTCCTGACATGAATATTGAAGGCCCTAAGACTATCATGGAGTATTACCCACCGCCAATCTTCAGAAACTATATCTATCTGAAGAATGATATGAATCAAGAATGCATAGAATTTCCGTTGTTGAGTTCTGGTGAAAGACAATACCTTTTCATGCTATCAGCTTACCTTTACCATTTGAGGAATATCATTTCTGTACCGGAGAATGCAGGAAGGGTGAAGTATCATAATGTGTGCTTGTTTTTGGATGAAATAGAACTTTGCTTCCATCCTGAATACCAGAGATTATTTGTTGCCAACTTGCTTCAGAGTTTGAAAGACAATAAAGTTACAGAAAGTGTAAACGTGAATGTAGTACTAACGACACATTCACCTTTTGTGCTGTCTGATATTCCACAGAGTAATATCCTATATCTTGAAAATGGGGAAGATGTAAAGGAACAGATGAAGGTGAAGACTTTCGCATCGAACATCAATGAGTTGCTAGCAGAAAGTTTTTTCCTAAATGGAGGATTTGTAGGAGAGTTTGCTTGTCAAGTGGTTAATGACTTGACTAGTTTCCTATTGGGAAAACAACATGAACGTAGATGGGATATGGATTCTGCAGATCAATTGATTGAGACTGTTGGCGATGACGTTGTAAAGATACAACTACGAAGATTGTTTATTCGCAAGTTCGGAAAAAATAATCAAGCGTATAAGACGTGGGTGCAAAAAGAATTTGAGAGACTAGGATTGAACCAAGAGAACCGATGAGAAGGATTTTTATTGACGATAGGATAAAGAAACTCGCTGCTGAATACGTGAATCAACTGCCACTTGTGGTGGGTGAAGCAAAAGCACTTTTACAGAATTTGGCTGATGACTTAAAAAAAGAGTCAACAGATATTCTGATATGTACACCTGTAGAAGAAAAGAAGGCAAAAGGTAAATCAAGCGTAAGAAAGAAGACACGCCCCGATGCGATTGAGGCTAGAAATGCAGAGCAATCGCTAAAGGATAGACAGGAGATATTTAAAGGCGTTTGTCATAAGGGAAGCGATTATCTTAGGGTGTCAGAGTATGTTGAGAAGATTGCAGAAAAGTATGATAACCTAAATAATATGTTGCCGTCCAAGTATGATGAGTGTTTTTCCTATATCAATAGTACCTTGAAAGATGTTGCTGTAGATGATATTTGGATAAAGTTTAAAGGAAATAAGGATAAGCGACCACTTTATGAGGTGATTGTTGATGTGATGGGGTATGATAAAGTAAGAGCAAGACTGATGCCTAACTATGTGAAAAAACTTGGGATTAGATCTTGCGTTTATTGCAACGCCCAGTTTGCCATGACAACACTCATTGAGGATGTGCATGAAAAAATAAAGACAGGGAAAAGAGGTCGCCCCAAAGAAGCGAAGATTATACCATTGATGGGCGGTTATTATGAACTGGATCATAACAAGCCAAAGTCTAAATATCCGTTCCTATGTACCAACTTCTATAATCTTCAACCTTGTTGTAGCTCGTGCAACAAACGTAAATCTGCACAAGACTTGCCATATTCATTGTATTATGAGGAAGGTGACCCACATCCAACACCGTTACATTTTGCTATCAGTCCACAAGACGTGATTGATTTTCATACTAAAGGAAAGTGTAGAGGGGTAAAAGCATATCTTTGTGATGAAGATAACCCCAATCAACCAGTTGTGGCTAAGAAAGACGGAACGCTTGCAGAGCGGTTTAACTTTATTTTCGACATAGATAGGATTTATGCTGAGCATGAAGACGAAGTAGAAGAACTGCTATGGCGTAATAGGATATATACAAAGGGAATCGTGAATGCTACGAATAAACAATTTGCGGAGTTAGATATAGAAGGATTTGATTTTGAAAGATATATTCTAGGAACATATGCAAAGAAGGATGAGGTTTGGAAGCGACCTCTTACTGCTATGAAGCAGGATATATGGGAGCAGTTGGTAAAGGTGGAATAGATTATTAGGGCGAAAAAATAATTGGTTTCTGGGAACTGAAGAAAAAGATTGGTAGCGGAGGCAATGGCAAGGTTTGGGAATGCATAGACCAAGTCGGAAATGAATTTGCTATGTGGCGGAGGAATGGTGTGGGTTCCTTTTCGATTGAGTAAGGGTTTCCCCATTTGGAGATTCCGGACACTGATTCCGCGTATGTGATGTGCAGGCGTATCTTTGCCCTGGTCATGGCCACATAGAAAAGTCTTGCGGATTCTCTGATTTCTTCCGGAGTCTTCTTGTCAAAGAACGGATAGACACCATCGGTAGCCTCGAAGATGATTACATTCTCAAACTCCAGGCCTTTTGCCTTGTGGACTGTAGAGACGAACACCTTTTCTGTTATACATGAGCTGTCACACAGGTCGGCTTCACGGTAGGTTGTTATATCGAGAAGATGGGCTGAAAGCTGCTTCTTCAGGCTCGGAGTCTTCTCCGGAAAGATTACATCGTTACGGAGGAAGCTGAAGATGTACTGCATCTTCGGGTTGTCTGCCTAAAACTACGGCTCAATAATACGGCTTTCTTTTGTAATATGCAAATCACTAAAAAATATCCTGCCGTTAGGTATAATTATCTTATTTTTGACTGAGTGAAAGCATTTGTTTTTCCATTTGGATGATTTTCTATAATTTCTTGTATATTAATAACTTTGCAAATGAATGAATTCAATACATATCTCAAAAATTTAGACTATTCTCATATAAAAGATTTATGTGTGGAAAAAGGGAAATTGCGTACTTACCGTAAGAAAGATTTCTTTATCTGTCAGAATGAAATAGAACGTTTTGCAGGGTGGGTGAAAGAGGGTATATTCCAATATACATACATTGATGAAGAGGGTGAAGAACATATTGTAGGATATTCTTTTACTAACGAATTTGTATGTGATTACTCTTCCTTTATGAAAGGTTGTCTATCATTAGTAAATATTCAAGCAATAGCAGATTGTTCGGTCTATGAAATATCACGCCATGATTTGATTGAATATTTGGAAACGAATATGGAAACTCAACGATTCGGAAGATATGTAGCTGAAAATCTATATGAAATGGTATATGAAAGATTCCTTGATTTATATTGTAGTCCTGAAATACGATACAAGAAATTAATAAAACGTTGCCCAGACTTGAAAGAAGCAGTTCCTTTGAAAAACATAGCTTCATTCTTGGGAGTTACTCCCGAAACTATAAGCCGCATACGCCGTAAACTGGAAAAATAGTTCATCTTTTAACATCTATTGTATTAGTGTCTTGATAATTATCAAGACTTTATTTATTTATTCTCCGTTACTTTGTCATTTTAATTATTAAAGATACTGATATGATACGCAAACTAACGAAAGAAGAATACAAACATGCCGCCGATTTATCCTACCAAGTATATATGGAATGTGGCAAGAGCGATTTTACCAAAGAGGGCATCGAAACATTTAAAAACTTCGTATATAACACATCGTTGATGAATGCACTTGACTTCTATGGCGCCTTTGACCATCATCGACTGATAGGTATAATTGGCGTGAATAAAGAGAAACAGCATATTTCACTTTTCTTTATTCTGCCCATCTATCATAGGCAGGGTATCGGGAAATCGCTATTTGTCTATATGATGGATGATTGCAAATTTACTCACCTAACGGTGAATTCCACAACCTATGCCGAAGCGTTCTATCAATCTTTGGGATTTAAACAAAGAGGTGAGAAGGAGATAAATAAAGGAATTATAAGTATTCCAATGGAAAGAAACGTATGATTTTATCAATCACTAGATGTAATTCATTAATATGAAAAAAAGATTCATTATGTTCACAACTATCATCGCCTGTAATCTTCTGTGCATCACCTCCTACGAAAAATAACAGTCATATTCCACGTTCTGGCCGATAAGGGTACAGTCACCCACAAAGTCCATAAACGCACACAGACCGGTCCTACGGTCAACCTTTTCCGCACGCTCATATTCCAGAAGAAGAGGGTTTACAATGCCTCCGAGCATAGCCGGTATCGGCTTGTCTGTGTGAAGGATGATGTTGAAGCGGTCGGTAATCTTCCCGGCATTCACCTTGATGGCCGCAATCTGTACGATGTCACCCTCAAAGACATTCAAGCCTGTGGTTTCCGTATCAAAGATGACGTATTCGCCTTGGCAGCACCTGTACAGCTCCAGCATGTATGAGCTGCGCGTGTAGTTGAGAAAATCAGACGGCAGCAGGTAGTTATCACGGAGATACTTGACGAAGCGGCGAGCCTCTGAGTCTTCATTGAAGATACCTGTCCCGGTCAGGATCTTTGACCAAGCCATCATGTTGGAGTCCAAGTACACCACCTGCAGATGGGCAAAAAGCAGCTGCGCCTGTCGGGTAGTGAAAAGGTCTGTTCCGGAAATCTTGAAGTGTGGGATATTGCGGTTTGAGAGTTCACGCGAAATCTGGTCGGCATCCTTGTTCCAGGGCACAAGAACAGCCACCCTTTCATCAGGATGCGAGGTACAGAAATTACCAACACTTTCAGCCACAAGCCTAACTTCAGCGTCCTTTTCAGGAGCGGACATGATGCAGAGAGAATCCTGTCCGGCTTCAGTAAGATTGTTCGTCTTAGGCAGGAAATGAGGGTCAACATCAAGCTCCATGTTGGCGTATGTGTTGAAAACATCCAAGAGATATTTCGGGGAACGGTAGTTGAAATAGAGGCGGTGCATATTCTCTCCACAGCGTTCACGCAACCATTCAAGCGTTGCGAGCTTTGCGCCTATGAATGAGAAGATTGCCTGCTGCTCGTCACCGAGATAAAGCGTTACGTTTTCCTTAGAATGGTCAGTAAACAGGTCGATGATTCCGAACTGGAAAGGGGAGAGGTCCTGAACCTCGTCAATCTGAATCCAGGAATATTTCTTCAGCCTGTCCTGATGCTGTGAAGCGTGGATATAAGTCAGGATAAGCAGGTCATCGAAATCAACCAGATTCCTTTCTTCCTTGTACTGTTGGTATTTTCTTGCAAACTTGAACTGCTGGAGGCAGTCATCAGGTGAAGTTTGAACTCGAAAAAACATCCCATGGAACATATTCCTCGCTCGGAAAGTCCTTCTAAGATCTTGTAAATTAGTACCCGTTGGTTACGGCAGACACGCAGGGGGGCAATCGACAGAGCTGACGCCCGTACAGGTTTCCAACTTGACTTTCTTGATAAAGACAACCAGAGGAAGTATCACTTCCTTCCCAGTTCTACAAAACGGCTATAGGGCACACGGTAGGGGAACAGGTGTGTCAGATGCTTGCAGACATATCCCTTATAGTAATGCTTGAAACACCGGAAGCCGCCTGAATGGAATAGGATAAGAATAACAATTATTTCCGTATCATTCATACGGTTAGGTTTGTTACGGTGCTTGTATTCCTTGTCTTCAACCATATATTTTCCCTGTTGCAACGCAAATTCCTTGCAAAAATCCTCTGCTATACAATAAATCTCTGTAACTTTGGACTTTGAGAACATGGTGATAATCGTTTAAATGTTATAATTTGACACTATAAATTCAATGATTTTATCGCTATTTTCCTGATTTTTAAATAGATAATTGTCTATTTATATCTAACTCACGTTATATTAATAAAGTAATAATAAAATAGCATTATGTATCAAAGAAAGGAAAGTGCCAAGAATACGTATTATCCTTCATTTCTATGTATGGAGGTAGATACACCAGACTATCTGGATGCATTGATGCGGATGCCGTTTGACGAACGTACAGAAGCTGCCTTCTTACATGAATATATACACTATCTGCAAGACCTTACAACGGTTTCAGGGAACGCCCGTATAGAAACGATTGTAGATCAGGTCAAATGGATTGTTGGTGATGTTGCTAAGCATAAGAATAAATTGAAACTACCTCTGGATCCAAATGATACATGGGCTTATAATATGAAGCCTAACGCTTCTAGCTTAAAGCTCTGTAAAGGTGATTTTAAATTAAAAAATAAATCCGGAAAAGACATTACTCCCAATATTGTAACTCCTGTATCTTTCAGTTTGGTTAATGTTACGATTAACCTAGCGAATGGAACGCATGTGAAAGGGGGCGCCCAAGCTATATTTATTTTTCAGGATAAAAACGGTACGGAGTATAAGTATGCGGTCGGTGAACTTGCAATTTCTGAATCAATGGCTTACTTAATAGAAAACCATATCTATACTGATGTGTTGGCCAAAGGTGGAGACTGTCCCTATATGGTAGTTCAGAAAGTTACAGAATACAAGTTAGGAAGAATGCTTGATGATCTGTCATTGATAGCAATATGTGATATTTGTTTGATGTATTCGCTTCCAGGAAATGCTTTATACTATTTGTTAGAGGAGTTACAAACAATATCATGCCAGATAACACCTGCATTAATCTATTTGATAGGCCTTGGTCCTACCATTGGAAATAGATTTGGAAGGAATATGCCATGGATTTGTGAGTATATGAAAACTAATAGTCTCGCAAAGAAACAGATGTGTGACTATTTTACACATCCATATTGGGAGCAGATAGAAACAATTATTGGGCGAACATTTGATGATGTTCTGGCATATCGAACCAAACGTCCGACACTCTTCTTGGATATAGCATGTGGAGGAAGATTATTTAGAAATGAAGCATTTAAAACCACGATTGGCACATTGGGATGCTTATCAGTAAAAACAAGTGCAGATTTAGTGTATAATTTTCTCCCTCGATCATGTGAAGGTTTGAAAGTTGATGCCGACTGGTTCTTGTGTTTACATCAATTTTACAATCTTATGTTCACAAGTGATGCTGTTAGAACAGACCCTCATGGAAACAAATATATTGAGAAAGAGTGCGAATTGAAACAATGGTGTCATAATTGTTTTACAAAGAAAGGTGAGCCTGATTTAACGATGACAAGCTATAATTGTAAATGCTCACCATGGCTTAATACTTCACCAGATAAAATGGCACAATGTTCTTTTGGGAGGTTATGGGGGGCATTTGATTTACTCCATATAAAAAAGTTAAAGACGAAGACTTGAGAGCGGTGTATTGAATACCTCGCAACTGTCGCCAAGAAGCAAGTCGATGATGGAGTGAATCTCCAAGGATATTCCGTAAATATTCCCCCCTTTCTTATAAATCAAGAGAAAAGTTTTACTTTACGTGAGCTTTTCTCTTATTTTTTTCGGACAAATAGCCAGTCTTTGATTTTTACAGAATATTATTTAGTGTGAGTTAAA